>JBDRTC010001106.1:0-3653 GCA_043824335.1 Planctomycetota bacterium
CCCGACCCCTTTTTCCCCTCGCGTCGAGTTGCGCAAAGAAGCCGCCGATGTTGTCGTTCTGGCCAACACGCAGTATCTCCGCTCTTCGCCCGATCTGGCAACGGACCTTCAGTACGCCCACGAAGACGCGGTGCTCTCGGAATCAAGAGGGATGACGACCGACGGGATGATCGACAAGCTCCTTTTGGGTCAAGCGCTCGCCAAGGACCGGCCGCTCTGGAACTACCTGGGCACGTTTCAAGAGGGGGACTTCGGCCGTCTCGTCTCGCCGGAGATGGTGTCGATGAACGTCTCCACGGCGTTCGCGTGCCAAGCCCGCCCGTGGGTGGTCTACTACGGATTCTTCGAGGAGCCCGAGGCCAACAAGCCGGCGCTGGACCGCATGGCCACGACGCTGCGGTGGCACCGTGCCCACGATCCCGAGCGCCGGGGGCTTAAGCCCTATGCCCCGGTGCTCTCGCTAGTGAGCCTGACCTCGCGAAACTGCCGGAGCACGGCGTTGATTCCGGGGCACGTGACGGCGCTTCGCAAGCGGGGCGTGTGCGCGCGGATGGTCGAGGAGCAGGCATTATCTGAGGGGGGCCTGGAAGGCTGCCGCGTCTTGTTGATTGAGGACGCGCCTTGCCTCTCGGAGGAAAGCATCGCGGCGATTGCGGGATTCGTCCGAGGGGGCGGCGTGCTGATCACTCCGGCCGAAACAGGGCTCTTCGACGAGATCGGTCGCCTTCGACCCAGGTCGGCCCTCTGGACGGAGTTGGCAGTTACTCCCGTGCCGGGCCAACCGATGCGCCTGGGAAAGGGGACGGTCATCGCCATGACGCTCCCGGCCCCGTGGGAGGATCTGGCCGAGTGGCTCGAGCCGGCGCAATTCCACGTCGAGCCGGAAATCGAGGCATCCGTTCTGCCCTACGTCGATCGCCGGGGGGAACTCGTCGTATATGTGTGCGGTCAGCACGCGCTAGCGGCAAAGACGCGTGTGCGGGCGCCCGAGGGCGCGTCGGGTAGCGCGATCCTCTGTTCTCCGGATCAGCCGGAGCCGCGCGTGATCGACCTATCCGAATAGCCGTGCGCCGACGAGGCCAGGTTCCACCCCCGGGCCACGTCGGACCGGCCCGGCTGAACGGGAGTTCAACCCCGCCTGCCGGATACTCGCCGTCAGGAAGCTGCGTAATCACCCGGCCCGTCGTGGGTACGGCGGCGCATCCCGTCGCGTCGTTCGCTCGTTCGGCGATCCTCCTCCACCGGCACGTCGCTCGTGCGGCGGTCGGACACCTCGCGTCGATCCTCCACGATGCGACGATCGTCGCTCTCGGAACAGTCTGGTGTCTCGTTTTCGCACATAGTCAAGTCTCCTTGCCCTTGCCCTTGCCTTTGCCTTTGCCTTTGCTGTTTGCCCTCATAAGCGTAGGTCGGAGAATCGGGCCCGCGCGATCTCGCCAACCACCAAGGGGGGGGGCACGGAATGCAGTCCTAAGCCGGACGGCAACCCTTGCGGGGTGGAGGCCGGGAGGCGACAATCAGCGGCCTGAGGCCTCGTCGGCGGCCATGCGGTTGTATCGTTTCGGGGAACAACGTCTTCCAGAACGCACCGCTGAAGAATCTGATCGCATTTTTTCTGACCCTCGATCCGACAAGGTGTTTGAAGCAATGGGAAACATTTCAAAAACGACGTGGATCGCGGCCAGTATCGCCCTCATCGCACGAGGCGCCCCGGTTGAATCGTCCCTGATGGGGGCGGAGACGAGAGAACGGCCAACCGTGCGGATTCTCGTCGACCATGGCCATCCGTGGCGGCCGCCTTTCGGGCTGGACCGCATCGGGCAACCGCTCACGGCCGTGGTCCAGATCGACCGGGCCCCGGCCACGCCCGGCAAATACGTGCTGGTGGGCCTCTTGGATGGAAAAGAAGTGAAGCGAGCACCACTCGCCACGGCAAAAGAGTTCCCGTTCGTCCAGCGCGTCGAGTTTCCCACGTGGCCAACCGAGCTCGTGCTCGTGGCCGAATCGGCGGACGCCTCACCGCCGATCGAGCTGGTGCGGCAACCCGTCGAGGTCGTCGAATTCGAGGCTGCGGCGGAGGCCCGGCCCGATACGGTCATCAACCCGGTCGACTTGGGCGCGATCCTGGTGCCCTCCGGATGGTTGCTCCTCGAAGGCGCACAGCCCGGATCGGTCGACGTGGCGGCGATCTGCCGAATGCGAGACATCCGGAAAGCCCGGGCGGCGGCCTGGTTCGAGTCACGTCCCGAGGACAAGTCGACGGTTTCGATCGAGCTTCGGCGGAATCGACGGGCCGAGGTGAGCCTGCGCCTGCCGCCGCCCGCGGCGTCGATCGAGCACGACGTGCTCTGCGTGGTCATCCTGGAAAACAATGGCGGTGAACTCTGGCGCCAGCGGATCGAGACGATGCTGGTCCACCAGCCGCCGCGATGGCCCGAGTTCGGCGCCACGGCGACCAAGCTGCGCTACGACGCGCCCATTTCGATTCGCGCGGTGGACGGCACGTTCTCGTCAATTCCCTACGCCGAAGGCTGGCCTTCGCACCTCGACGACGTGGTGGTTTCCTTGCCCACCGGCGCCCGCTTCGTCTTCTGGCGGGGTACGAGCTACGTCCCGTTTTGGGCCGGAAAGAACAACACCTGCCTGAGCTACGAATGGGCGGAGACGAGTCCGCCACCCGACGGATTCGCCGATTGCGTGGAGCCGCTGATGGATAAGGAGCTTCGCTACGGCCGGGTCAAGATCGTGGAATCGACTCCCGCTCGCGTGCACGTCCGCTGGGATTATCAGTCGTGCGATTTCAGCTACAAGGTTTGGGGCGATTCGGCGGTGGAGGATTTTTGCTTCTATCGCGACGGGTTCGGGACCCGGACGCTCACTCTCAAGAGCGCTCTCGGCGCAGACTACGAGTTGAGCGAGTTCATCATCCTGACCTCCCAGGGAACATATCCGCTGAGCATTCTGCCCGAGAACCTGGTCGACGCCGTTTTCCTGGACGGCCTGAAGCGGGAGTTTCGTCCTCCGTTTGTCGAAGGGCCGGACGCGGAGTATCGGAAATCGCGCGACATGGCGGCCGTTTATCGTGTGCGCTTGCACGGAGCGGAGCCTCTTACGGCCGTCTACTTCAACCCCAACGATAAGCAGTTGCCGCCCGCGTTCTTCGGCCCCTTCTTCGACCAGGGCGTGCTGGTGACTCCCGTTTACTGGGGTAGTCACTGGCCGTTGGCCAGGGGAAACACAACGGGGGGTAGCATCAACGACCGGATCCAGTTCACGCCCGCCCATAACAGCGTGATGAGTTGGGCCCGAAGCCGGCCGGTCCCGAACGAGGCGACCACGCTCGAGACCGTGGACACCCTGGGGCAGACAAAGCAGATGAACGTCGAAAAGTGGGTCTGGCTGATCGGGATGACCGACGCCGACGACGCTCGCCTCCTCCAATGGGCCCGAAGCTTTGCGTCGCCCCCCGAGTTGGAGCTCGAGGGGGCTCGATTCGAAGCCTATCTGCCCGAGCGCCGGGCGAGCCGGTTGCGCGTCGAAAGCGATCGGGTGAGGATTACGATCAAGCCGGCGGTCGCTTGCCTGAATCCCGTTTTTGCTGACCGTCACGGATTTTGGGGAGGGCAATTGCTCCTGACAAAGTTTACGAAAAA
>JBDRTC010001107.1:0-8202 GCA_043824335.1 Planctomycetota bacterium
GGGCGGCAAGCCGGTCGTCGGCATTCGCGGTGGGGCCCAGGAAGTCGTCGAGCGGCTCGGAATCACCGAGATTCTGATCACCATCTCCCACTGCCACACCCACGCCACGGCCTACGCCATTGCCGTCGGGGAAAGTGGGGAGGAGTGAGGAATGTTGATTGATGAATGATACTGCCACCGGAAGCGAGAGGGAGTTACTTATCGGATGTTGAGCCGGCTGCCTCTTCTGCCGTCATCGCCACGCAGAAGGGCGCTGCGGCGGTTGTGTTCGTGGAGACATAGCTGATGCTGATCACCTTGTTGTCAGGATGAGGGTTCTCCCACACGGTAAGGTAGAGGCGGAGCTTCATGTTCCGACTCCTTGTGGGTGCATTGCTGCCCACCCACACAACTCTTCCACGAGTGACCGCCTTCGAACGGTCTATGTTCCACCAATCGCGAACATCCTCGCCATAGACGATAGGGATTATCTCTTCGGTCTTGTCTTCATAATGTACCTTGTACTGCCCGATCATCGCGCCGTCTGCGACGTCATGTGGTGTCCTTTTTGTGTACCCCGTGCTGTGGAGGATGTATAGTCTTGTGAACTGATTGTCCACGGGAACCCCTTCCACCTGTTCTGGCTTGTCGGGCAGGTTCTTGCCTCCCAACTGGATCAAGCCATCGGCGATCTTGAACCTGACACCTGCGAACGTCTGCTCGCCTTCAGGCAGCTCTGCGAGGTTGTTGTCCACCGTGCCGCCGTGAAAACCCTCCGCGAGTTTCTGATTGGCTTTACCCCGCAGGTCGACGTAGGTGAGTTTTCCTGTTGGAGTATAGGGAGGACCGAGCAACTCCTCCAGCAGCTTATTCAGTTCCTCGCCGCGTGCCCGCAGGGAGACAACGTTCCCCTTTTTGTCGACCAGGATTACCGTGGGAATGCCCATCACTCCGTAGTATTCGGCCATGGGGTGACTCCACTCAACTCCCTCTGTATACAGGGTGACCCAGGGGAGTTGTTCCTTTTGAAGATACTGCTCCAAGGCCTGGCGATCGCGGTCGAGACTGATCCCCACCACGTCGAAGCCGCGATCGTGATACAGCTCGTAGTTCTTTCTGACGTTGGGCATTTCGGCCCGGCACGGGCCGCACCAGGTGGCCCAGAAGTCGACCAGCACGACCTTGCCCCGGTAGGCGGCCCAGTCGAACTCGGTGCCGTCGATCAAAGTACCGGTCAGTTCCATTTCCCTACCGACGAGTGCCAGCCGTCGGGCGGCTCCTTCCAACTTGACGGCCAGATCGGACATCTTTTCATCCGTGCTCTTGGCAATCAGCGCGGCGACGCTGCCGTAGGCTTCGGCGGCCAACTCGCGCTGGTCGCTGTACTCCAAGGCCCGGGCAAGAGACATCGCCATATTGAGATCCGTGGAGGCCAACCCTTCTTCGGCTTTGGCAGCGAGCTGGGTCTTCACGTCGGCCAGTACTTTCCGCACTTCTTCCGCCTCGACGGCCTCGCCCGCCTGTATCAGCGACATGATTCTGCCAGCGCGCAACCCCGCCAACACTTCGGCGAGTTCCGCAATGGCACTCTCTTTGGCCTTGGTTTCGATGGCCGCAATGGTCTTTATGAGTTGCTCGTGTGCCCGTTTCGTTTCGCCGACGCGTCCGTAGGCCGACTGCATGGTGCTCACATAGCCCGTCAAGCGCGTCGCCCGGTCCGGGTCCTTGGCGACCATTTCCAATTGCTGCTTGATGACGGCTTGAAAAGCTTCATCCGCGGTATCGAATTCCTTCGCCGTCACACGCGACTGGAACTCCTTCAACTCCTCGGCGGCGATTCTTCGTTCCAGGGAGTCCAGATAGTTCGCCGCATAGCTTCGGGTCATCTCGTTCGGACTCTTTGCGAGCTCTCTTAATAGTGCGGCCACTTCGGCCATCCTCTTTTGGGTCAATTCAGGGCTAGCGGATGATGGCTCTTGGCGGGTCAGTTGCGATATGACGGAGCTGGCGTATTGATAGTCCTCCGAGAGCAGGCGTTTCTTGATCGCGGCCAGTGCCTCGGGCGACTCGATTTTCACTAGCACGGCGGCGGCAGAGGAATGGTGGCGTTGATCGTCGAGGAACGGCTCGATTACCGCGACTGCCCGGTTGCCACCGGCCCTGCCCAGCATTTGGAGAATCTGCCCGGCCTCGTGGCTATTTCGGTTCTGTTCGAGGTCAGCGGTGAGCTGCTCGAAAATGCCGGGGGCTTCGAGCATCAGCAAGCCTTCGTAAACTGCGAATCGTTGCGAGCTGGAGGTGGAAGGTTTCTTGAGCATCTTTTGCAAGGGCTCGACTGCCCGCTTGTCCCCCAGTTTGCCGAGAGCCAGGGGGACTTCGGTGGACTCGTAGGAGCTGTCCCGTAATACGTTGATCAGGGGTTCGACCGCTGCGGGGTCGCCGATCTCGCCCAACGCTTTTGCGATTTGGCTGACGTAATGCGAGTCGCCGTTGAACTGCATGGCCCCCACAAGCTTGGGCACGGCCCGCTGGTCCTTGGCCTTCGCCAAGATCTCAAACTCGTTCGGTGACAGTCGGACCACATCGAGCTTGCTAAGCGCCGCCTCAACTTCCGAGAGGACTCCGATCGCTTTAAGCGAGTCGATGGCTGCCGCCGCCAGGGGTCGGTTATCGCCGATTTGAAGTTCCCTTAGCCTCGGCACAGCGTCCTCGGATTTCAGTGTCCCGAGGCTGCCGCAGGCCACAATCGCCACGTTCGATTCGGAGTCGTCGAGCATTTCGAGCAGCGCGTTGACCACCGCATCTGTTTTGTGACGGGCAGCGGCCTGCGCGGCGGATCGGCGAACCATGGCTTCCGAGTCGGACACGGCCCTGAGGATCGCCTCAGTGGCTTTAGGGTCGGCGGAGTTGGCCAAGGCGGAGATGGCCGCCGAGCGGACGGTGGCGACCTGGTCCGTTGCGGCCCCAAGGATGGCTTCCAAGGCGCGTGGACCCAGCTCGCGTGGGCCCGGCGCTGAAGGCGGGGTTGGGCCCCTAACCCCGGCGGGAGTTGCAGGCATCCCTGGCCTGGGCCGAGGCACCGACTGTGGATACTCGCTGAACGCCCGGATGGCGGCCGCGCGGACTCGGGCATCCTCGTCGGAAACCGCCTTCACCAGGGCATCAACCACGCCCGGCTCGGCGGTGTGCCTGGTCAACGCTTGAGCAGCCGCCGTTCGCGTCTCGGGCTGGGGATTCGTTAAATGCTTTACCAACGTGGATCCCGTCGCTTTGCGCTGCCCGAGGATCTGCATAACCGCCGCCGATTCCGAACTGCTGGTCGCGCTCGAATAGGGTCCCAATCTGCCTCTCACCGCCTGGGGAACATTGACCCAGACCGCGAGATTTTCTGATCGCGACATGAGCGAACCGAGTTCCATGGACGCAGAATAGTCAACGAGGCAGTTTTTGGCCGTCATCAGAAGGACACAGCGTTCACGCCTGGATACGAATGGCTCGAGCAACTCGAGCAGCTTCCCCACGTTCACGGCGTTGATTCGCAAGCCCACCTCAATGACCTGGACGGAGGGGTCGATCGAGGACGGCCGGACCTTCGCCCCCAGGGCTTTCAGCTCGGCTTCCTTGAGGTCCAGTCCGACGGTCCTTCCACCGACGTTCCCCGAGAGAACCCACGTTTTAGTCACCAGTTCGCGCGGCCGTCTGAACTGGGGAACCTCGAATCTGAGCCAACCGACCGCTTTGCCGCCGGGCACGATTTCCCCCGTCTGAAGATAGTCCAGTTGCCCGGGCTGGCGACTGGACTTCATAGATTCGTCGGAATATATGCCCACGTACCCGTAACCTTGGGGCTTTGGCGGTGCGTGGTTGATCGCTTGCCCATCCACTTCCAGCGCGAATTCCGAGGCATCGTAGCGCACTGCCTTCGTGCCCTGGTTCGTTATTGATAGTTCAAAGTAAAGGGCCCTGTCGCCTGAACCGAACCACGAAACCTGAGTCAAATTGACGCCCAATGGAATCAATTGGGGCGCCTCGGGGGCCGTCGAGTTCTCATCAATCCCGGGTTCGACGACGGTCTGGAGCCGCGTCGCCAGAACCCAACCTTCGCGTCCTCCTTCCGCAGTGTCCACTGTGATCGCCACCCACGGGCCCTCTCGCCGGAGGGCTTCAAACCGCTTCCCTTTCTCGACTGAGGCGATCACCTCGTCACCCACCTTGACCAGCGCCGAATCGGCCACGACCTCGACCTCTTCGGCGCCACTCGTACCTGTGCACGCCAGCCAGACCACGAAGATCGCAAGTACCGCCCGCTTGCCGTTCATCGGACCTCTCCTTCCCAAATCACGCGAGCCCTTTTTCGCGAAGGCCCGCACTGTCGCGCCCTACCCAAGAAGGCGGCGACTATTGCTGCTATATAACATCACCTTTCTGAGGGAAGATAGTTTCCCCCGGACAACCGACATGCCAAGCCCCCCGAATTGGGGGGACATTCTTGAAATCTGCAAGGGCAGAACAAAACGTGGATTCTTGGGCCACCCGGTCCAGACTTTCCCCACGCTCGTACGCGTCGTAGCGGTGCCCCAGCAAGGCAAGGTCCCGGGCTTCGGCCGCCAGCCACCCAGATCGGGTTTTCAGACAGAGCCTGGCCGATTCTCTTGTCTTGGCAGCCGTTTTGCGGCGCGGGCCGCGGGCGGAGTGAGGAAGGATGAATGAGGAGAGGGACGACCGCCGGTCACGGTACTCCCGACGTCCGTTCTCCTGATCGGCTTCAATGGTTGGTGCGATGTTGTCGTCAGAAAAGGGTGTAGATGAAGGGAGCGGCGCCGGACCCTCCCAGCACGACCAGGACGAAGAGGGCGGCCAGCACAAGCAGAATCGGAATCAGCCACCACTTCTTGTTGTGCAGGAGGAACTCGACGAACTCGACGACGAGCCCGGGCGCCCGCCCTTGGGCATGACGCTCGAATTCTTCGCCTCTCCCCACTTCTTCCCGGCAATCGCGCTGGTCGTCCATGGGAGATCATTTCGCGAGTCAGAATTGGCGAAAGTAGCGTTTCACGTCGTCCGACGGCTCTCGACGGCGCCAGTACGTGCCGGCCTCGGGATCGAAGCCGCGCCGCATCGGGTCGTAACCCCGCAATCGCATCAGCCAACCTGTGGGAGTCACCACCAGGTAGTATATCACGCCCAAGGCAACCAACGAAACGACCCATCCGATCGGCCACGTGGCCACGGCCATGCCCACGTACACCCATCGCAGCAACTCGGGCTTGATCCAGCCGGCGATGGGGACCGCCACGGCGAGAGTCCACAACACGCCCGCGGCCGCCGGCCAACCCGCGGCGTAGACCGCATACCCAAACGCGCTGAAAACCACCAGCCAGACCAGGGCGAAGACTCGCAACTGGCGAAGCGACGGCGAATAGTCGATTTCAATCAGGCTCATCGGCACGAGGGCAGGCCGCTAACCCGCCTTTCTCACCACCGTGTGCCACTGCTTGCCGCAAGGCAAGCAGTGCCGTGGAGTTGCGACGCGCACTGCTTCTGCGAAGCAGCGGCACACTGTCTTGGGGCGTATTGGTTTGGTGAGAAATGCGGACTAATCCAAGGGAAACTGGGCCAAGTACTCATCCGTACAACACTTTTCCGCACCGGGCTGTTCTTCTTTGAGCAACACGTAATCTTCCATCACCAATGCGTCCATGCCCGTCGCCATGAAGCATCGGTAGGCGTCCTCGGGCGTGCAGACGATCGGCTCGCCGCGCACGTTGAAGCTGGTGTTGATCATCACCGCGCAGCCCGTCTTGGACTGGAACGCCCCGAGCAGCTTCGACAGCCGCCCGTGGCGAAGCGGGTCGACCGTTTGGACGCGGGCCGAGCCGTCGACGTGCGTGACCGCCGGGATCCGCGAGCGGATCGTCTTGAGCTTCTCCAATCCGACCGCTTCGGCCCCGGCGTGGGGCAGGCGCTGGCACTCGGCCACGGGCGCCACCAAGAGCATGTAAGGACTCTCCTGCCCGTCGGGCCACTCGAAGTAGTCCCCGACGCGGTCCTCGGGGACGACGGGCGCAAAGGGCCGGAACGACTCGCGGAACTTGATCTTCCGGTTCATCACCGACTGCATCGACCGGCTCCGCGCGTCGCCCAGGATGCTGCGACTTCCCAACGCCCGAGGGCCGAACTCCATGCGTCCCTGCACCCAGCCGACGACCTTTTCCGACCCGATCAAGTCGGCAACGTGCTCGCAGAGTTGCGCCTCGTCGATGAAATGGTGATAGGACGCCTTGCGGGCATCGAGGAATTCGCGGATCTCCGCGCTGGTGTATCTCGGTCCGAGCAGCGAGCCTTGCTGGCCGTCGGGTTGCGGCGGCGATCGCGGGTTGTCGAGGAGCTGGTGCCAGATGAACAGGGCGACGCCGAGCGCGCCGCCGGCGTCGCCCGCGGCCGGTTGAATCCAAAGGTTCTCAAACGGCCCTTCTCGCAGCAGCCGCCCGTTGGCGACGCAGTTCAGCGCCACGCCGCCGGCCAGGCAGAGGTTTTTCATGCCCGTTTCGTTGTGCACGTGCCGTGCGGAGCGGAGCATGATTTCTTCAGTCACCTCTTGGATCGAGGCCGCCAGGTCCATCTCGCGGGCGGTGAGCGTGGTCTCCGGCCGGCGGGGCGGACCGCCGAAGAGCCGCTCGAACCGCCGGGAGGTCATCGTCAACCCTTGGCAGTAGTTAAAGTACGAGAGATCCAGGCGAAACGAGCCGTCGGCCTTCAGGTCGACGAGCTTCTTGAGGATCAGGTCGACGTATCTCGGCTCGCCGTACGGGGCCAGGCCCATGAGCTTGTATTCGCCGGCGTTGACCTTGAAACCGCAGAAGTAGGTGAAGGCCGAGTAGAGGAGGCCGAGCGAATGGGGAAATCGCAGCTCGCCGGTCAGGGTGATTCGATTGCCCCGGCCGACGCCGAAGCTGGCCGTGGCCCACTCGCCCACCCCGTCGAAGGTGAGGACGGCCGCCTCCTCGAAAGGCGACGGGAAGAACGCGCTGGCGGCGTGGGACTCGTGATGCTCGGTGAAGACGTATCGCTTTCGATACCCACCGCCAAGCCCTTTGGAAATCTCGCGGGGCAGGTGGAGCTTTCTCTTCAGCCAAAGGGGCATCGACCTCAGGAAAGAGCGAAATCCCACCGGCGCAAACGCCAGATAGGTCTCCAGCAGCCGCTCGAATTTCAGGAGCGGCTTGTCGTAGAAGCCCACGTAATCGAGGTCTCCCGGCTCCAGACCGGCTTCCCGAAGACAGTACTCGACGGCACGAGCCGGAAACTCGTGATCGTGCTTCTTGCGCGAAAACCGTTCCTCCTGGGCGGCGGCGGCAATCCGCCCGTCGATTACCAGCGCGGCGGCCGAATCGTGGTAAAACGCCGAAATGCCCAGGATCGCGGTCATCGGTGCGTTACGGGAAGACGGAATGTGACAGGAGGGCGAAGGGCTTGGTGGTCCGTCAAGGCTGTTCTGACGGGTGCCACGGGCATCTTGCCCGCGCTTTCACGGCAGCACTGGCAAGACGCCAGTGGCACCCAACCCGTCATTTCGAGTTTGACAGACCACTAGTCGCATCCGTCCATGACGGTGCCTCACGCGGACGGCGCGCGGACGGGGTCAGTCGGAACGTGGCCGATTCTCTATTTGGCCGCCGTCTTCTTCGGGGCCTTCTTTTTGACCGCCTTCTTCTTCGCGGTCTTCTTGGCGGCCTTTTTCTTGGCCGGCTTCTTCGCGGGAGCCTTCTTCTTGACGGCCTTGGCTCCCTTCTTGGGCGTCGTCTTGCGGGCCGGGCCTTTGGCGGCGCGTTCGGCCAAGAGGTCCAGTGCCTGCGGAAGGGTCAGGTCGTCCGGCGAAACGCCTCGTGGCAAGGAGGCGTTGGTTTCGCCGTCGGTGACGTAGGGGCCGTAGCGGCCCTCGAGCAACTGGACCGGTTTGGCCGTCACCGGAGAGACGTCGAACACCTTCAGCGGCTCTTTGCGCCGGCTCCCAAAGCGGTTCCCTTTCGGCTGCGCCAAGAGTTCGAGAGCCTGCGGGAGCGTGACTTCCAGCGGGGAAAGCCCATTCGGCAGGGAACGGCTCTCGTCGCCGCACTTGACGTATGGCCCGAACCGCCCGTTGTGGGCCACCACGGCCTGCCCGTTCTCCGGGTGGTTGCCCAACGCGCGCGGCAGGCTCAAGAGCTTCAGCGCCAGCTCGAG
>JBDRTC010001108.1:0-8438 GCA_043824335.1 Planctomycetota bacterium
TTCACGGCGGATTCGTCGGTCGAGGTCTCGAAGTCGTCGTCGGCCTGCTCGCTCTGGTGGCCGTACCCTGAATCCCATTCGCCGTACTCGTACGCCGACTCCCACTCGCTGGTCTCCTCAACCTCAGCCTCCTTCACGGCGGATTCGTCGGTCGAGGTCTCGAAGTCGTCGTCGGCCTGCTCGCTCTGGTAGCCGTACCCTGAATCCCACTCACCGTACTCGTACGCCGACTCCCACTCGCTGGTCTCCTCGACTGCGGCCTCGTCCATGGCGGCCTCGTCGGCAGAGTTTTCAAAGTAGTCGTTCACGTACTTGCTTTGGGAGTCGTACTCCGACTCGCCATACTCAGAGCCCCACTCGTCGTACTCGTACGCGGACTCCCACTCGCCGGTCTCTTCGATTTCGGCCTCTTCCACGGCGGACTCATCGGCGGCGGACTCGAAGTAGTCGTTCACGTACGCCCTTTCGTAGTCGTACTCCGACTCGCCGTATTCCGACTCCCACTCGTCGTAATCGTAGGTGTATTCCTCGCCCGCGGAATCGCCCTGGTCGTCGTTCAGATCATTCACGTCGGCGTAGCTGTACTCGGACTCCCAATCGCCGTAGTCGGCGGAATGGTCGTCCTCGGGATACTCGTAACGATACGCCGCGTCGTCATCGGTGTTTTCCCGGTTGTCCGCTACACTGCCCTCCAGGTGGTCCTGCTTGAATTCCGGGGACTCGTCGCCGGTCGTGGCGACGTCTTCTTCGTCCCACACGGGCCCCGTGTCAAAGTGGTCCGTCTGCTCGATTGGACTTTCCGTCGAAGCCGGGGCGGGACAGGCGTCGGCCATCGGGTTTTCGGCCGGAGCCGAGGGCGCCCACGACGCATCCTCCCCGTACATGCCCGGCATGTAGTCCATGCCCCATTCGTCCGCTACTCCGCGGCGAGCGTGAGTTACGCCGATCGCGATAACCACTCCGCCGATCAGAGTCAGTAGTAATGTGAACGTTTCACGAGAGCTTCTCATCGCCATCAGTCCTCCCAGGAAAAGCCTCGGCTGAGTAAAGAGGGTAAATCGGAAACTTGTTACACCGCGAACCGGACCGTCCCGAGCCGAGTTCGCGTTAACCGTAGCAACTGATAACCGTATCGGAGAAAGAAAGTTGGCACCATTAGGCAATAAGCGTGCTCTTGGAAAGATGGCGAGCCTTGAGGTTTTGATTAGCTGACGGGCTTGAAATGGCTTGGTCAATAATGCGGAACTAGATGCGGTTGTTCCACTGACGCTTGTACCATTTATTCGCGTGATGTGGCCGCCAGGCAATAAGCCAGGGAAGATGGGGAAAGTTTGCGGACTATTACCTCTTGGGTCGCAAAGTTTGACTTGCCTCACTCAGCTCGTTAGATTTCGTGGCCGGTCCGCAGGACCCAGAAACTCTATTTCGTGACGCCGTGTCCAGTCGTTATATTGTGCCGCTGGCGTTCCGTCGCGGTGCCCCCACGGATCTCTTCTTCCTGGGCGGGCCGTTTACGCTGTGAGAACTGGACTTTTGCGGATGTCCCGCAAGAAACTCGCCCGACATCGGTGAACTGCGTATGATTCCCCGGGTTTCCGTCGTATGCCGGAGGCCGTACTTGGTCGGTTTCCTGTGCCGGACATGGAGATGGAGAGGTGGTCGCCATGAAAAAGGTGATTCTGCTGTGCGTCGTGTCGGCCGGCGCAGGAGCGCTTCTGTCGGCGTGGCTGGCCAACTTGCCGGATCCCTCGACGGAGACTGTCGCCCAAGAGCCTTTCAGGGCCTCTGGCCCGAGTCGGGCCGCTCAGCCGCCCACGGCGGGCGGCGTGTCGAGCGTATCGGCTGCCGGCCACGCACCGGCGGGCGATGAGGACCTGACACCGGAAGAGCGGGTGACCATCGCCGTCTACGAGACGGCCAACCGGAGCGTGGTGAACATCGACACCCGAAGCGTCCGCACCGAATGGATCTTCGAAGTCCCCACGACCGGGGCCGGCAGCGGAGTCGTGCTCGACTCGGGCGAGTAGCCCGGGCTACTGAATGAACCGCTCTTCCTCCTCCTCGGAATGGAGGGTGAGCTCGTTCGCGTCTTCCAGGCGGCGGATGATGTCGACAATCTGCTGCTGGACCTGCTCCACGGTCGACGCGCGCACCGGCCCAAGATAGTCCATTTCCTCGATAAGCAGCGTGGATGCCCGCTTCGACATGTTGCCGAGGATCTTCTCCCTCAACTCCTCGCTGGCCCCCTTCAGGGCCATGGCCCATTGCGAGTTATCCACGTTCTTCAGCACGGCCTGGATGTCGCGGTCGGCGAACTTGGCGATGTCCTCAAAGACAAACATCAGGCGGCGAATCTCTTCGACCAGATCGGGATCTTCCTGGGCCAGGTTTTCCAGGAGCGCCTTCTCCGTGGGCCGGTCGATGACGTTGAAGATCTCCGCCACGCTCTCCACACCGCCGGCCTTCTCAAACTGCTGGCTCATCACGCTGGCCATTCGGTTCTCCAGCCCCCGCTCCACCTCGTGGATGATTTCAGGGCTGCTCTGGCCCATCGTGGCGATCCGGCGGACGACCGACAACTGGCGCGGACCGGAGAGGCCGCTGATGATGTCGGCGGCCTGGGAAGGCGGCACGTGCGAGAGGATCACGGCGATCGTCTGCGGATGCTCGTCGACGATGAAGGTCAGCAAGTTCTGACTGTCGACCTTCTGAAGGAACCCAAAGGGAAGGGCCTCGATCGATTGCCGCACATTGTCCAACGTGGCCCCGGCGGACTTCCCCAGCGCTTGCTCGACGAGCGACCTGGCCACGTCCAATCCCCCCTGACCGCCGGTCAGGGCGTTTGGATTGGCATGCGCGAAATCGAGGATCGCTTGCTCCTGCTCTTCGGGGGCGATGGCGCCCAGCTTGGCGATCTCGATCGAAACCGCCTCGACCTGCTTCGGGTCCAGCTTTCCCATCAACTGCGCAGCCTGATCCCGAGGCAGACTCATCAACAAGACGGCAGCTTTGTGGATGTCCTGTGTCGCCATATCTCCCAGGCTTCCTATTTTTCAGGCACGGCCGCAGCCGTTCGCAAAGGCCGCTTGCTGGCCCCGTATCGGCAGGGCGAGGCGTTTGACTTGAGCGGGGGCCGAAAGTTTCCCGGGTCGTGGCCGACGGCGCCGCTGCCCTCAACGACAGTGCCCTGCCTTCGGCCCCAAGAAACACTACGTCAGCCAACCTACTGAGTCGCCGGCGGTTCGACCTGCCAGGCGTCGACGCCTTCGGTGGTGGAAACCAGTAACACGCGCTTCCCGTCCCATTCGGCGGCGGCCACCCCGGTCAGCGTCTTGCCGTAAGCGAAAACGTCGATCAGGCTGCCTTGCGCGTCGAGGATATGGATCGTGCCGTCGGCGGCGGCCAGTAGCCATTGGCCGGGCTGGTCGGGAAGTAGCGCCGCCGAGGTCACCGCCTCGATCTGATGCTCGTGCACGCCCCGGGGCAACGGATAGCTCCAGAGTTCCTCGCCCTCGAGGCTGAGCCCGACGGCCTCCACGTTGCCCGCCTCGACCGGAGTCAGTCCGCAGATTTCCGGCCGTCCGTCGCCGTCGAGGTCGTCGGCCTCGATCCAGGCCATGGAGCGATTTGCGACGCTGAACTCGCCCTTGCGTTGGCCCTGCGGATCAAGCACCACGAGCGTGCCGGGGCCCGCTTCCTGGCTGTTCATCGAGAGAAGCGAGCGTTTCCCTTCGGCATCGGGGCCGAGCACGGCAAGTCGCATGGATTGGATGACCGACTTGTTCGCCCAGGTACGCGTGCCGTCGAGCGACACGCCCTGCACGCCCACCACGCCAAAGTAGCTGAGGGCCAATTCAAGGACGCCGTCACCGTCGAGGTCGGCGATGCGGACGTCGGCAATTCCCGCGTGCGGGTTCTGCGGCGCGTCTTCGGGGAAATTCACGAGCAGGTTGAACTCATCGTCCCACAGGTGAACCTGCTGCACACCGATGGCCGACCCGACGAAGTGGCGGCGCTCGTCGGCCCCGGCCGCGGTACGCAAGAAGAACACCGGCTCCTGCGACGGCACGCCCAGAGGCTTCACGGAAACCACGTTTCCTTCGGGCCCGATCTCCGCAACGGAGTTCCCCTCCGCGAGCACCAGGATCCGCGGGGGCTGTTCCGCACGGTCGACCACGAGGACGTTCCCCGGCGCGGCCAGCTCCGTGCAACTCCACAGCTCGGTGAGCTTGAGCGACTTAGGCTCGGCCCTCGGGAGGATGTCCGCCCGAGGAATTTCCGGTCGCGTGAGCACGTAAAGATCGTTCTTCAGGCACTTCTGGAACATGCCCTCGAACTGCTTCTTTTGCATCTGGGTCGCCTGTTGATACGCCGCAAGCCGCTCCTGGAAAATGTCTTCTCCGGCGAGAAGCTTGTCTAACCTGGCCGACAACAGCGCGGCCCCGGTCCCGGGCCGGTCGCCGCCCGATTGGCGAAACTGGACGATCCCCTTGGGCCCGAGAATCAGCGACGTGGGATAGGCGTCGACGCCGAGCTTCGTGTGAGCGTGTTGTTCCGGATCCCGGGCGATGGGCACGTTGACGCCGATCTCCTGGAACGTGTCGCGAAGTTTCTGGTCGTCGACGCTCGGCTCGTCCTCGCTGACGGCCACGAAAACGATTTGCCCCCCGTCCTTGTATTTCTGGTAAACTTCCTCGAGGTCCGGCAGGGTCACCCGGCAGGGATTGCACCAAGTCGCCCAAAAGTCGAGGACGGCGATTTTCCCCGCCAGCGACTCCCGGGTTACCGGATTACCGTCCAGGTCGACGAACGAGAATTCGGGGACCGGCTGCCCGAGCCACTGAAGGTCCCCGGGCATGAAGTCGTCGACCAGCTTCATCTCCGGCGGGACCTGGAACTGAAAGGCCGCGGGGTCGATCTGGTCGCCGAATTGAGCACCGTCGAACTCGGCCACGAGCGAGACGTCCTGGACCTGGTCCGGGGGGACGCGATGGTTTTCGGCAATCATGGCCCTCAAGGCATCGGCTGGAAACTCGAGTCGCCTGAGAACGTGTGTCTCCTGATCGATCCAGAAGACGCCCATCCCTTCTTCTCGCCTCACCTGAACGCGGTGGCAGTCGTGTTCCTGGATCTTGCTCGGCCCGAGCAGTTCGGGCTCTTCAGACGCATGCAAGAGCGTCTTCAACGGGTCGTTGGCGAAAAGCAGGATCAACTGCACCGGGAGCCAGGAGAGCGATTGCGTGGGCCCCATCGCCATCGCGTCGGCCAGGTTGTGATTGGGGTAGAGCGACTCGATGTTGATTTCGGCCGGCGCGTCGCGCTGGAGCACCTGGTCGGACACGTTCATCACCGCCGCGTAGAGTTTCTCCCCATCGGAAACGACCATTCCCCCATATGCCTGCACGCGAATCTTGTTGGGTCGCATAAAGGCGACGGTGAAGTTCGTGTTGTCGCCCAGGAGTTGGCCGCCGAACTGATAGCGGATCTCGATGCGGCCTTTGTCGTCGTAGCTGGAAGCTTCCTTGTAGGCGGCGACCATGGCGTCGAGGACCTCGCGCGCCGCGGGCTGATCGCCCAACGGGATCGCAGGACCCGCAGAGGGCGCTGGCTGGCCTTCCGGGGCGGCTGGTTGCCCGGTCACCTGAAGGTTGGCCTCAGCGTCCGAGGGAGTCTCGGGGCCGGCCGGCTTGCACCCGACCCACGAGACCAGTGCGGCTGCCAGACAGGGGACCCAGAAATGCGCAAACGAAACCCGCCGCTTCATGCGCCTTGGTCGTTCGAGTCGTCTCATCAAAATTCCTTCCTCTCTTTCCTTTGGCTCTTCGGTCGAAAACGAGAATGCGGCGTCACTCCACGCAAGTGATGTCCGAACCGGCTGTTGGGATTATTCGCGAACCGGACGCCCGCGTAAAGCTTGACTTCTTGACCGCCGGCCAATTCACCGACTAAGATGCGTTTATGAGACACGCGGCCTTACCTTGTTGCGCATCTTTCGCAGTCCCCCTAAATGCCCATCACATTGCCCTATGGGGCCGATTCGTCGGTCCGCCTGGAACCCAAAGACGGCGCGCTTTTGGCCGAGTGCGGCGAGCCGCACGCCGTGCCGCTGGACGATCCGGGCGCAGCCACCACGCGGGCACTGGATGATCCGCTCGGATACCCCCCCCTGGAACGGTGTTTGACCCCGGGCGATCGGATCGTGTTGCCTTTGGGCCGGGAGGTGCCGAGGGCGGGCGAAATCGTGGCCGCGGTCGTCGGTTCACTGCTCAAAGCCGGCGTCCAGCCCGACGGCCTGACCCTTCTCAGAACCCAGGCCGACAGCGACGCCGGCATCGGAGATCCGCGTCCGTGGCTCGGCCGGGAGGCCGTCGAGCGAATCACCTTCACGAGCCACGTTCCCACCCGGCGCAACGAGTTGGGCTATCTCACCGCCATGGACAGCGGCGAGCCGATCGTCTTGAACCGAGCGATCACCGATGCCGACCTCGTTTTGCCCATCGGCTGCTATCACAGTCGCACGGCCGCCGGGTACTACGGGATCCACAGCGCCGTTTTCCCCACGTTCTCCGACGAGCGGACGATCCAGCGGTTTCGCTCGCCCACGTCGCTCGACCCGCGCGGACGCCCCAAGAAAAAGCCCGGCAAGCTCGTCGACCACGTCGGCTGGCTCTTGGGGGTTACGCTGACGGTTCAGGTCATTCCCGGCCCGGGCGATCGGGTCCTCAACGTGGTGGCCGGTCAGATCGACGCCGTGCGCCGCCAAGCCCAACGGTTGTACCGGGCGGCGTGGCGAAGCTCGGCGCCGCGTCGGGCGAGCCTGGTCGTGGCGACCATCGAGGGCGGGCCCTCGCAGCAGACCTGGGAGAACGTGGGCCGGGCACTGGCCGCGTCGGGCAACCTGGTCGAGGACGGCGGGGCGATCGCCGTCTGCTGCGAGTTGGCCGGCGAGCCCGGACCGGCCGTCCGGCAATTGGCCGCCGCCCGGGCAAGGGAGGAGGCGATGCGATGGATCCGTCGAGAGCGGCCCGAAGACGCGCTGTTCGCAACCCTGCTGGACAGAACCCTGGAGCGGGCCTCCGTCTACCTGCTCAGCCGGCTCGACGAGGCGCTCCTCGAGGAACTCCAGATCGCCCCGCTCGCTCAAGCCGAGGAGCTTGTCCGGTTGGTCAGGCGGTACGACTCGTGCATCCTCCTGGCCAATGCGCCGCACGCCATGGTAAGCCTGGAAGAAGACGATTGAGGGGCTGTTTGAGCTTGAACTTGTTAGTTGGGTGGCACTGGCTGCTTGTCAGCCAGTGTCCGTCTTGAGCGGGAGCCAGCGGGATGCACTGGCTGACAAGCAGTCAGTGCCACCCACAAATTAAGGTAACAAGAGACACTGGGATGCCGGCCGACCCCATGACACACGCGGCCAAACGAATCGCCGAAAACGTGGTCGGCGTCCGCGCTCGAATTGCCGACGCGGCGGCCCGCGGCGGTCGCACGGCCGATGCAGTCACGCTGGTTGCCGTGACCAAGTACGTCGGCGCTGCGGAGGTCCGCGCCCTGGTCGAGGCCGGCCCGAGCGAGCTGGGCGAGAGCCGTCCACAGGCGTTGTGGGAGAAAGCCGAGTGCTGTGCCGACTTGCCGGTCCGCTGGCATCTGCTCGGGCATCTCCAGCGAAACAAGGTCCGACGCACGCTCCCCTTGCTGGCCATGCTCCAATCGGCCGACAGCCCAAAACTGATCGCCGCCGTCGACCGGGTCGCCGCCGAGCTTTCCTGCCGCGTGCCGATCCTCCTGGAAGTGAACGTCTCGGGCGAGGCCGCCAAGCACGGGTTCGAGCCGGGCAGCGTCGAGCCGCTCCTCGGCGAACTGGCCCGATACGAGCACGTGGCCGTTCGCGGGCTGATGTGCATGGCGAGCTTCACCGGCGGGTTGGACGCCGCCCGCCGCGACTTCGCCCGATTGCGCGAGCTGGCCGACCGCCTCCGCGGAAATTGCCCGGAGGGCGCCCTGATGGACGAGCTGTCGATGGGCATGAGCGGCGACTATGAGGTGGCGATCGAGGAAGGGGCGACCATCGTGCGGATCGGCTCCGCACTGTTTGAAGGCATCGTGCCATGATCCGCCTGGAGCCGCACGCCGAAGGCACGATCCTTCCCGTTCGCGCCCAGGCGGGCGCCCGCCGCAACGAAATCCGCGGCGAGCAAGACGGCATGCTCAAAATCTCCGTCACCCAATCGCCCGAGAAGGGCAAGGCCAACAAGGCGCTGATCGATCTCTTGAGCAAGGAACTCTCCCTCCGCAAATCTCAAATCGAACTCATCTCCGGCCCCACCTCCCCCCAAAAACGCTTCCTCGTCCGCGACGTACCCCCAGCCGACCTGGCCAACCGCATCGACCGGGTGCAACGTTCGGAAAGATAGTCACCATGCCAACCACCATCCGAACCCTGC
>JBDRTC010001109.1:0-5894 GCA_043824335.1 Planctomycetota bacterium
ATGGCCTGGGCCCCCGCCTCGATCTGGGCCCGGATGAACCGTGCTTGAAGGTCGACAAAAAACTCGCAGGCTTCGTGGAGAAGCTCGGGGTCGGTCGCCGTGAGCATCATCGTCTCTTCCAGCCCGAACAGAAGGCCCACGGAGCTGAACGGCGCCGCACAGGCCCCTTCCACGAGCACCGTGTCGCCGAAACGCTCTTTCACCAGGCGGATCGCCTTGAGCTTCTCCGGCATGCGGCCGTCGGTCTTGGGGTCGGGCATACGAAGACCCTGGAGCGTTTCCTTCGTGGGAGGCAGGTAATCCCTGGTCGCCCGGAGGATGTTCCCTTCGCCGTGGGTGCCGACGCCCAGGGGCTCGAACTCGAAGCAATCGTCGATCTGCATCCAGGCCCAGTCGTAGTCGAACTCCTCGATGGCAGCGATCCAGACCTCGGCGATCTTGTCGCCGTCCTGGCAGACCTGCTCGTAGGTGTACTTGCCGTACCACTTGACGTCGAACTCCTCGCTGCACGCGAAGACGGGCATCCGCTTCGGCTTCTCCAATGCGATCGCCCTGCGGACGTCGTCCAACACTCCATCGTATGCCATGGCTGGTCCTCATTTATTCCGAGTGTTCAGACCGCATGAACGCGGTCGTAGAGGGCCACGCCGGCGATCTTGCCCGCGAAGTTGGCATAATTGTCGTTGCGGCCGCCGATGAAGAGCTGCTCCGGGCCGTCCCGAGCGGCAACCTCCGCCTCGCCGGCGATCTCCGGCTCGGTATTGCCGTCGAGATAAACGGCCACCTTCCGGCCGTCGCGAACCAGGACGACGTGATACCATCGCTTCCGCTCCAGCTCGGTCGTGCCCACCAATCGTTGATCGAGCCGATTGCCGTTATAGAAAATCAGCCGGCCGCTCGCGGCCCACGCGCCGCCGATCCCCAGGTGATCGCCGGGCGCGTCTTCGGAGCCGTCGACGCCGCGAGAGAAGAAGTAACCGGCGACGGGCCGGGCGTCGGCGGGCATGCCGTTCGAAAGCCACATCTCGACGGAATACGTCCCGCCGAGCTTTTCGACGGCGGCCTTCATCCGCCCGCCGGCGAAATGGGCCGCCCGGCTGATCGTCCGGCCCGTGGACGACTCCGGCCACGGCGGTCCTTCGAGGTAGAAGGCGACGCCGTCTTCGTAAAGGCCATGGCGACTGTTGCCCGAGGCGTCAACGGACGTCGGTCCGGCCATTTCGCTCATCGGCCAGAAGGCCGACGGCTTGGAAGCCAGGACGGCCTTGGTGTAGTCGTCTTCAGTTTCACGAATCTTTCGACGCGGCTTCTCCGACACTTGCTCGAGCAGACCGAGCACGGCGTCGACGATTTTTGGCTCGGCCTCTTCCTCCAGCCCGGCGGTTCGGGCTTCCCAGGTGCTGTAGCCGCCCAGCTTGTGCTGCTCGGGCGGCGGGATGTAGCCTTCCTCGCCGTTGGCGAGCGTGAAGTTGACCGTCGGCTCCAGCGGGCTTTGCGCCTTGATCTTCAGGCCCGTGATGCCGTACACCTCGCAGGGGATCGCCGTGATCCCCATCTCGCCGATGCGGAGGGCCTGGAGCTTCAACTCGGCGGTCGGGTCTTCGTGGAGATAGATTTGCTCCCGGGCGAAAATCTCCGGGCGATCCCGAGGCGGGCGGTCTCCCATTTGCTGGACGACCCGCTTGGCCCAGGCAAGACGCGCTTCGTCGGGCACGCGACGCTTGAGCGGGAGTGTGCATTCGGCCATGGCCAGCGGGACCCAGTCGTGGTGCTCGATTTTTCCGTAGGCCTCGAAGGCGACCTCCGCCATCGCCTCGGCGTAAGAATCGATGTCCAGCTTTGGATCAGGCTTACTGTAGTCCATGTACATCTGATCGCCGCTGGTGCCCTGCGACATGGCGGCGACAAACGCCGGCTCCACGTTCTCCGCCCCGATCCGCCCGGTGATCGCCCGAACGAACCGGCCGTAGTACCCGGCCGACAAGGGCGCGGCGTGGAAGTAGTGCATCGAGTAATTGGCCACTAGCGCGATCGGGCGTCCGTCGGGCGACTTAAGCGACAGGAGCGAGAGGCCGGAATCGACCGGACCCGCGGGGCCCACGGCGTTTGGGTCCTCGTACGCGGGACACATTTTGGCGCGATCCCGGGGCTCGCCGAACGGATCGGTCCCCACGCGATCGGGCCGCATGATCCAACGCCGAGAGTGCGTGTGCTCGGGGGCCTCGACGACCGTCCAGCCGACACGAGCCGGGGCGAGGTTGGCGGCCGCCGCCTCGATCCCTTTGGCGATCTGCCCGGGGAGAAATTTCACGTAATCGGGATCGGCGCCGCTTCCCAGCGCGGCCATCGCCGAAGGGGCCGAGTGCGTGTGCGTGGCGGAGATGAGGATCCGATCGGTAGGGACGCCCGTTGCCTCGTGGGCCAGTCGCTTGGCCTCGTCGATCAGGTCGCGGGGCATGACGCAGATGTCGACCACCGCGATGGCAACGCGCGTCGTGCCGTCGTCGAGCACCAGGCATCGGGCATGGAGCGGGTCGTGGACCACTTCGACGATCCGCTCGAACGTATAGCCGTTGACGATCACCGGGAGCTTCGGCGGCGTTGCGTCGATCGCGTAGGCCCCGGCGCGAAAGACCTTCCCGCCGCTCTTTTCCAAGAAGGTCGACGAACGATCCTCCGCCGCTCGGACACCGGCCGTCACGAGCCCCGAAGCGGCAAGAGTCGTAGCGGTCTTCAAGAACTGACGACGGTCGCACCCACGGCTCATCGGACTTCTCCAAGATGATCTTCACAAACGGCTACCACCGCGAGCCCCGCTCGACAGTATACCCTTCCGGCCCCCGGGGAAATACCAGCTTATGCTTCGCGCGGGCGAAGACTTGCAGGCTTGCGGGATTCCGCTTACGCTGAGGACCACGCGGAGCCCAACGGCGGGCCCGAGGGAAGGTTGGTTGGTAAGCCCGGGAAATCTGTAACCGGAGGAGGACATGATGTCGAGAAAGCCCCTGTTTGTGCTGGTTGCCGTTTGTTGCTGGTCCGCGGGCTTTGCGTCGGGCGAGGAGCGGACGACCGTCTGGTTTACGCTCGACTCGGCCAAGATCGGCCCCATCGTCTCGTGCGACGGGGAGTTTCAAGTCGACGGCGGCAAGCTCTTTGTGAAAGCGCTCCGCGAGTGGATGGGCGAAGGGAAGGACGGCGTCGATGGGGCCAGCTATCGCCTCACCAGCGAGCACGACGCCGAGTCGGCCGCGGCGGCGAAGCTGCAAAGGGTTCGCCGCACGACCCTGCCGAAGGGGCTATTGCTCGAAATCGAGGCCCCCGCCCAGGCGACGCTCAAGGCCACAACGAAGCTCGGCGATTTCGAGGTTGCGTTGGAAGAGCTTCGCCGCGAGCGCGCGGTTTCCGTGCTCGACGGAAAAGTCCGCTTGCAGTTGCTCCCGAACACCACCGCGCTTACCGGGGATCAGGGCGAGGAGGAGTTTCCTTCGCTGGCCGTGTTGCCGGACGGTCGAGTCGCCGTGGCCTACGTGGCCTGGGACGGCAAGGCCGACCGCGTCTTCCTGCAGCTAGGCGATCAGACCCGGCAAGTGACCAAACAGCCCGGCGACTACCTGGACCCGCGATGCGCGGTCGACGGGGAAGGGAAACTCTGGGTCGTCTGGGCGGCCAACGACGGCCAACAGTGGGACCTTTGGGCTTCGAGCGACGGTGCGCCGGTGAAGCTCACCAGCAATGCTCGGAACGATTTCTGGCCACGTCTTGCCCGCGACGCGCAAGGCCGCCTCATGCTCGCCTGGCAGACCGTGGCCGACGATCTTCACTACGAGGTGATGCTCGCCCGGCTGGGGCCCGACGGCCTCACGGCGACACAAGACGTGAGCGACCATGCTTCGGACGATTGGGAGCCGGCCCTTGTGGCCGCGCCCGACGGCCGCATCGTGGTGGCCTGGGATACGTACCGCAACGGGAGCTACGACATCTATCTCCGGGAATTTACCCCCCGGGCCGACGGCGGTCTTGAGCCGCTTGGCCCGCCGCTGGCGGTGGCCGCCACGGCCGAGCGCGAAGCGCACGCCACGATCGCCGCCGATTCCGACGGCCGCGTCTGGCTCGCCTGGGACGTGAGCATGGAAGACTGGGGGAAGCACCCTAAAGTGGCGGGCACCCTGCACGCGTTCCGCCGCACCGAGGTCGCCTGCTACGCGGGCGGCAAGCTTCAACGCCTGGCCTCGGAGTTCATGGACTCGCTTCCCAAGCCCTTTGGCAAGTTCGTCGAGTATCCGCAAATTGCGCTCGATGGCAAGGGGCGGCTCTGGCTCTTCTGGCGGATGGAAAACGAGGTTCGGGTGTCCTACCATAATCCGAAGCAGCGGGCTGGGCAGAACTGGGCCACCTGGCACTTGTTCGCCAGCCAGTACGACGGGGAGAAATGGGCGGAGCCGGTAATGCTCGCCCGAAGCAACGGCCGGCAGGACATGCGCGTCGACACAGCACAGGACCCGTCGGGCGATCTGCTCGTCGTTTTCGGGGCCGACGGCCGCACGCGCCGCTTTCCCTACATGCCGGTCGATTACGACGTCTTCACCGCCTCGCTCGCCGGGTTCGGCGCCCCCATGGGCGACATGAAGCTCGCCGACGCGGGCAATCTGGGCCAGGTTGCCGCGGTCAACCCGGACCCCGAGCTGGCCCCCTTGCCGCGAAGCTGGACGGTAGGCGGAAAAACCTACTGCCTCGTCCTCGGCGACACGCACCGCCATACCGACATCAGCCGCTGCCAGAACGGCTACGACGGCTCGCTGCAGGACGCCTATCGCTACGCGCTTGACGCTTGCCAGCTCGACTGGCTGGCCATTAGCGACCACGATCAGGATATCCTCAAGCACCGCAACGACCGAAACGTGCGGCCCCGGCAGGACTACGACTGGTGGCGCTCCCAAAAATACTGCGATCTGTACACGATCCCCGGCCGTTTTCTGGCCCTCTACGGCTACGAGCACGGCGGGAGCTACAAGGGACGCGGCGGGCACAAGAACGTGGTCCTGGCCGAGAGAGGGTTTCCCGTCTACGAAGTCGATGATCCGAAAGCGCTGTTCGCCGCGCTGGCCGACTCGGGCGCGGTGGCTATCCCCCACCAGCTTGCCGACGGCGGCTCGCGCACCGACTGGGAGAAGTGGGACCGGAAGTACGAGGCGGTCGCCGAGATCTACCAGACCCGCGGCAGCTACGAGTACGCCGATTGTCCCCGGATCGCCCGGATCTTCACCCCCGGCCATTCGATTTGGGATGCCTTGGCCCGCGACGTGCGGATCGGCATCATTGCCTCCAGCGACCACGGCGAAACTCACCAAGCCCGGGCGTGTACCTACGTGGAGGATGCCCCGGGCGCGACGGGCGACGTTTCCGCCGCCACGGGATTTACACGTCAGGGAATCCTGGAAGCGCTTCACACGCGACGCACGTTCGGGGCAACCACGGCTGTGACCGTCCGGATGAGCATCGCGGACCGTCCCCTCGGCGAAGAGATCACGGTGGACGGCCCGCCCACGATCGAGGCCAGCGTTGTTGCCCCGGCCGAGGTCACCGCGTTGGCCGTCGTGCGCGACGGCAGCTTCGTCTACACGATCGAGCCGAAGACCAAAGAGGCCAGCTTCCAGTTCAACGACCTGGACCTGAAGCCGGGCCAATCGGCCTACTACTACATTCGGGCCTTAATCGGAGAAACCGACGTCGCCTGGTCCTCGCCGATTTGGGTGACGAGGGAGTAGGGACGAGGGGTGGGGGACGAGGGGTGAGGGGTGAGGGGTGAGGGGTGAGGGACGAGGGGAGAGGGGAGAGAAGTGATGGATGGCGATGGCTCTCGTCGAAAACGCCCGCCGACTGCGGTCGGCGGGGAC
>JBDRTC010001110.1:0-2205 GCA_043824335.1 Planctomycetota bacterium
TTGAGCCGCTCTTCCCGGATGAGGTCGATGATTTTCTGCTGCGTGTCGGTCGAGCAGGTGTAGAGGTTCTCTCCGGCGTAGGCCACGCCCGGCAGCGTCGCGGCGTACTCGACCAGCTCGGGCGCGTCGATCGTGCGGGCGATGTTCGTGCCGCAGCGGCAGACGAACACGCCGATCCGCGGCTCCTCGCCGCTCGTCTCCCGCTCCGAAGGGTAAGTCCTCTCGTGGATCCGTGTGCCGCGGACCTCGGTAAGGTCTTCGCCGGCCAGGGCGGCCGCGGCGCTGGCGGTCATCACCGTTTCGGGGATGTCCATCGGCCCGGCGAAGGTGCCGGCCACATAGACGCCCTCCTTCCCCGTGCGCCCGGGCGAGAGGGAGTCGGTTTGGCAGAAGCCGAAACGGTCCACCTCGACTCCCACCGTTTTGGCCAGAGCAGCCGTGCTCCCCGAAGGCCGCAAGCCGATGCTGAGGACCACCAGGTCGAACTCCTCCTCGGTGACTTGGCCTTCTTTGGTCACGTAGGTGAGCACCAGGTTGTTGGTCTTCTGCCGCTCCTTGACCGAGGAGATGATGCCCCGCTTGAACTCGACGCCGTAATTTTTCTTCGACCCCTCGTAATAGGCCTCGAAGCCCTTGCCGTAAGCGCGGATGTCGTTGTAGAAGATCGTGGCTTTCAGGCCGGGCACGTGGTCGACGGCCATGATCGCCTCTTTGATCGCGTACATGCAGCAGACGCCGCTGCAATAGTCGTTGCCGATCTGGGCGTCGCGCGAGCCGACGCACTGGATCCAGGCGACCCGCTTTGGCACGGTTTCATCGGAAGGCCGCAGCACGTGCCCTTGGTAGGGCCCCGAAGCGCTCAAGATCCGCTCGAACTCGAGGCTCGTGATCACGTTCTTCGAGGTGCCGTAGCCGTACTCGCCGCGCTCGAGCGGGTCGAACGGCTCGAAGCCGGGCGCCAGCAGCACCGAGCCGACGTTGAGCGTCACCTCTTCAGGCTGCTGATCGTGGTCGATCGCTTCGGCGCTACACACGGAGACGCACTGGAGACATTCGGAGCAGATACCGCAGGCCAAACAGCGCTGGGCCTCGGCCACGGCCGTCTCTTCGTCGAGCGTCTTTTCGATTTCCTCGTAGCCAACCCGTTCGGAAGCCGAGCGCCGCGAGGGAACGGATCGCTCGATGATCGGAAACAACCCCTTGGGTTTTCCGGCGGGGGTAACCTCAGGCTGCCCTCGGTCGGCCGCAAGGTCGGCGCCCCGCAGGAAACGGTCGATCGACTCGGCCGCCTCGTGCCCATGGGCCACGGCGTCGACGACCGAGGCCGGTCCGCTCTGCATGTCGCCGCCGGCAAAGATCCAGTCGACGTTCGTTTGCAGCGTCACCTTGTCGGTCTGGACGAACCGCTTGGAGGGGTCCCACAGCGGGTCGGCGGCGGCGAGGAACGAGAAATCGGAGCGCTGCCCGATGGCGATGATCACGGTGTCGGCGTTGGCCTCCGAGAAGGAGTCGCCGAACGTGGGGGCGAAGCGGCCGTTTTCGTCGAACACGGCCGTACACCGCTGGAGCCGCAATCCGCTGGCTTTGCCGCCGGCGCCGACGATTTCCTGGGGGCCCCAGGAGGGATTGATGGTGATTCCTTCCTCCACCGCGTCCTCGATCTCCCACTCATAGGCGGGCATTTCGTCGCGGCTTTCCAGGCAGACGATCTCGACCTGTTCGGCGCCTTGCCGCCGGGCGGTCATGGCCACGTCGACGGCCACGTTGCCGCCGCCGATGACCACGGTCTTGCCCTGAAGTTTCGGTCCCCGGCCGAGCTTCACGTCGCGGAGGAAATCGAGCCCCTCGAGCACGCCGTCCAGGTCGGTCCCTTTCATTTCGGAGCCGTCGGTGCTGCGGGCCAGCGGGGCCGGCCTGGTGCAGCCGATCGAGAGGAACGCGGCCCGATAGCCCTCCTGGCGGAGACTTTCGAGCGTGAAGTCACGGCCCAGGGCCGTCCCGGTCTTGACCTCGAACCCGGCGGCGAGGATATCGGCGATATCGCGGCGGAGCATCTCTTCCGGCAGGCGGTAGCTGGGCACGCCCAAGAGCATCGTGCCGCCCAGTTCGCCGTGAGCCTCGAAGAGCGTGACCGGGTAGCCCAGCAGCGCGTGGTTCCGGGCGGCAGTCAGCCCGGCCGGGCCGCCGCCGATGACTGCCACGCGT
>JBDRTC010001111.1:0-6308 GCA_043824335.1 Planctomycetota bacterium
CTGCCCGAACCGGGTTTGCGTGCATGTAGTCGAGCTTCTCTCTCGCCTTTTTCTCCGTGTATAGATTCACCGGGTAGTACTTCGGCTGCCAGAACGGCCCTTTAGGGTCGAACGATTCAGTGTACTTTTGGAGTTGCCCCCGAATGAACTTCTTTGCCTGCCGGCTCGATCGCGATTTCCACACTTGCATGAACGCACTCAGCCGACCCGGCTCCGGAAACCAGACGATCGCGTGGACGTGGTCCGGCATGACCACGAACCCGCAGCACGTGCCGCCGTGGCTGACCAGCTCCGCCGCCAGGATGCTCATCACGATCTGCCGCGTGCGGGGATGGTCGAGCAACCGCCGACGCCGGTAGCAGGAGAACGTGACGAACTGGGCGTGAAGCTCGTCGTCGTGGATTTGCCGTCGGGCCATGGGGGCATTATCCCAACGGGGGAGTGTTGCCGCAATCCTCTTGTTGCTTCGCAACACCGACGATTTTCCGAAATCGTCCCACGACATGGCCAGACCTTTTCCGGAAAATCGTCGCTGCCACCCGAGGTTTCTTCATCACACCTTGGTTCAGGCCTTTCGCAAAACACGCTACCCCGCCGGGCCTAGCCCGTGCATGATGACGGTTTTCATCTCGGTCATTTCCTGGACGGCGTACTTGGGGCCTTCCTTGCCGTAGCCGCTTTGTTTGATGCCGCCGTAGGGCATGAGATCCGCCCGCCAGACGGTGCCCCAGTTGATGTGAAGGTTGCCGGCGTTCACCTGGCGGGCGAAACGCATGGCCCGGTCGAGGCTCTCGGTGAAGAGGGCGGCGCTGAGGCCGTAGGGCGTGTCGTTGGCCAGGGCGATCGCCTCCTCGATGCTCGAGGTGCGGCTGACGGCCACGGCCGGCCCAAAAAGCTCCTGGCAGCTTATCCGCATCTTTGCATCGACGCCGGCGACCACCATCGGGTTGAGCAGGCGGCCTTGGCGCTCGCCTCCGCAGAGCAATCGGGCGCCGCCGGAAACGGCCTCGTCGACCCAGTTGCGCACGCGCACGGCGTCTCCCTCGCGGATCATGGGGCCCATCTTCGTCGACTCGTCGAGCTGGTCGCCCGTGGTGAGCGCCTCGACCTTGGGCACCAAAAGGTCGAGGAAGTCGTCGTGCACTCGGTCGGCGACCAGGATCCGCTGGGCGGAGATGCAAACCTGGCCGGCGTTGGCAAAGCCGGCGCCGACGGTCAGGTCGGTCGCCTTGGCCAGGTCGGCGTCGTCCATCACGATCAGTGGACTGTTGCCGCCCAGCTCCATGGTGACCTTCTTGAGCCCGGCCACTTTGGTGATGTGCTCGCCGACGTCGCGACTTCCGGTGAAGCTGATCTTGCGGACGCGGGGGTCGGCACATAGGGCATCGCCGATCTCGCCACCCGGCCCGGTCAGGCAAGAGATGCCCAACGGCGGCACGCCGGCCTCGAGCAGGATCTCGACCAGCTTGAGCGCCACCAGCGGCGTGTCGCTGGCCGGCTTGATTACCACGGCGTTCCCGGCGGCCAGGGCCGGGGCGACCTTGTGGCAGACGAGGTTCAAGGGGAAGTTGAACGGGCTGATCGCCAGGACCACGCCGCAGGGCACGCGAATCGTGAAGCCGAACCGGTCGGCGCAGCCGGGGGCCCCGTCCAGCGGCAGCACCTCGCCGCCCAGCCGCTTGGCCTCCTCGGCCGAGAGTTCCAACGTCTGGGCTGCTCGGGTCACCTCGACGCGGCTTTCGGCCAGAATCTTGCCCTCCTCGCTGCTGATGGTTCGGGCCAGATCCTCGACGCGGTCGTGCATGATCTCGGCCGCCCTGCGGAGGATGAGCGACCGCTCGTAGGCAGCCGTTTTCCGCATTACGTCGGCCCCTTCGACGGCACCGGCCAGCGCCCGGTCGACGTCGCCGGCGTCGGCCTTGGGCACGGTGTCGATTCCCGCGGCGTTGAACGGGTTGATGACCTCGATTTTTTCCGATTTGTCGGCCCATCCGCCGGCGATGAACATTTTCATGGGAGTCGTTCCTGTGAGGTTTGGGGTTCCGGCGCCATTAGACCGGAAAAACCGTGGGTTGCCAACCGCCTGGAGGGTTCTATCATGAAGTAGGCTGTCATAGGCGACATGAGGATCGGAATCTCAAACACGAATGGGGTAGACCCATGACGCAGGTGGAACAGGAACGTCCGGAAGCTCTGGCCGAGGCGATTTTGGAGCCTCGCGGCGAGCCGCACGCGAGTCCGGCGAGCTGGCGCGACCAGGTCATCTACTTTCTTCTGCCCGACCGTTTTAGCAACGGCCGGGAAGGCTCCAAGCCGCTCTACCAGCCCGGCCGGTTCCAGGCGGCCGACAAGGCCCGATGGATGGCCGCCGGCAGGGACTTCCAGGGCGGAACGCTCGCGGGCATCCGCGACAAGCTCTCGTATCTTCGCGACCTGGGGGTCACCACGCTTTGGCTCGGGCCCATCTGGAAACAGCGGGCCGAGATGGACACCTATCACGGCTACGCGATCCAGGATTTTCTCGACGTCGATCCTCGCTTCGGCACGCGCCAGGAGTTGCGCGACCTGGTCGACGCCGCGCATGCGATGGAGATGTACGTGGTGCTCGACGTGACCTACAACCACTCGGGCGACAACTGGTTCTACAAGATGAGCGGCCAGCCGCAATCAGAGGTGCCTTACCGGTTCGAGCCCCCCTATCCCTTCCACGGTTGGCGGACCGAATCGGGCGAGAGCGTGGCCGAAGTGAGCGAGCCGGACGACGGCGTCTGGCCCCGGGAGTTCCAGGACCCCGAATGGTACACCCGGGCGGGGAGCATCCAGAGATGGGACCCCGCCCCGTGGGAAGACCCCATGCACCCGAACAACGAGTTCCGCCGCGGCGATTTCTATTCGCTCAAGGATCTCCTGCTCAACGAGCTGGAGTCCGGCTCCGATAAGGTCCTCTCCGCCCTGATCCGCGTGTACCAGTACTGGATCGCGCTGAGCGATTGCGACGGCTTCCGCGTGGATACCGTGAAGCACGTTTCCTGGGAGGCGTCGCGAAACTTCTGCGGGGCGATCCACGAGTACGCCGAGTCGATCGGAAAGAACAACTTCCTCCTGCTCGGGGAAGTGACCGGCGGCGACGCCATAGCCCGAAACTACCTGGAGATTTTTGGGCGGAACCTCGACGCCGTGCTCGACGTCGGTTATCCGGCCGCCGTGCTGGGCGATTTCGCCAAGGGCCTGGCCGACCCCCGGGCCTTCTTCGAACTCTTCTCGGAGCACCGCGCCCTGGGCACCCACAGGCAGGTCGGGCGCTACCACGTCTCGGTGCTCGACGATCACGATATGGTCGGCCGCGGCAAGCGCCGCTTCTCGGCCGGCAACACGATCGCCAAGAGCGCGGAGCAGGTCGCGCATGCGGTGGGCGTGCAGTTGACCACGCTGGGCATCCCCTGCATCTATTATGGCACGGAGCAGGCGCTGGACGGCACGGTCGACCGACACGACACGTCGATCGAGCCGGCCGACCTGGGCGGCAACGTGCCCCACGCCGACCGCTACGTCCGCGAGTCGATGTTCGCCGGCACGTTCGGGGCGTTCCAGACCGAGGGCTGCCATTTTTTTGACGCGGAACACCCGACCTACGCCCGCATCGCCGCGATCGCGAGGATCCGAAATTCCGACGACAAAGTGGGGCTGGCCCTGCGCCGCGGGCGACAGTATCAACGGGAGACTTCCTTCGGCGACCGCGGGTTCGGGCACTGGGGCCCGGGCCAAATCGCCGCCTGGTCGCGGCTTTTGGTCGACCAGGAGGTGCTCCTCGTGCTCAACACCCACGGCACGGAGAACCGAGGCGCCGACGTGACGGTCGATGCGTCGCTCCATGCCGAGGGGAGCAAGATGCGCTACCTCTATCGCGGCGACTGGAGCCCGGCGGAACTGGCCAGCCCGCCGACGAATCAGACCGCGCTGGTCCAGCGGATGCCCGACGGCCGCGCCGCCGTGCGAGTCGAGCTGCCGCCGGCCGGTTTTGCGGTGCTGGCGTAGGCTGTCTCAGGCGGTCGTTGCGCTGAGGGATGGTTGACCGTGATGTTCTTCCGCCGATCGATCTCATAGAGCCGCCAGCGGCGAAAAACGATGTGGACAACCATCGAGCGGGAATCATCCCGGTTCCGTGGTTGGTGACGACGTGCAGGAACCGGTTGTGGGCGAAATGGTCCAGCGCGGGATGCGCGAGCTGGTCGGCTGCGCCGACGCCGTCGAGGCGTGGCGGCGTTTCTTTGACGCGGCCCGACGGAGCCGTCTATAATCCATCCTCGGGGCGATACTTGCAGCCGGAGGGTCTCTCCATGCGATTGAGATGTTTTGCCCGGTTACTGGCGGTTATGCCCATGCTCGCGGGCGTCGCTCTCGGGGCCGACGGCAACCGTCTGACCTATCTGGACGAGTTCTGCGACCCGTACTACGTCGGCCTCGACACGCCCAATCTGCTCACGCCGCAGTGGATCGGCGAGGAGGGGGTGGAGCTGGTGATCGTATTGTCGATTGACGACTTGAGCAACACGGCGAAGTACGAGAAGTTCCTCCGCCCGGTGCTCACGCGGCTGGCAAAGATCGATGGCCGGGCGCCGGTCAGCATGATGACCACGAAGATCGATCTGCAAGATCCGCTGCTCGAGAAGTGGCTTGCCGAAGGGCTGACCCTGGAGCCGCATACGATCGACCATCCTCACCCGATCCTGCAAGGCGGGGACCTGCCCAAGGCGAAGGACTCGTACGACCGCTGCGTCGATCAGTTGGCCTCGCTGCCCAACGCCCGGCCCGTGGCGTATCGGATGCCGTACTACGACTCGATGAACACCGTCAGTCCCCGGTTCTTCACCGAGATCTTCAACAAGACGACCCCCCGGGGCCATTTCCAGAGGATGGATTCGTCGATCTTCACCGTGCTGACGGCCGACGATCCCGCGCTCTCCGATCAACTGGTGACCGACGAAGAAGGCCGACCGCGCTTCTCCAAGTACATCATCACCGAGCGGAACTTCGTCAACAGGGTGCGGGACTACCCTTATCCGTACGTGATCGCCCGGCTGTGCTGGGAGCTGCCGCCGGTCATGCCCGACGACTGCGTGGGCAAGTACCTCACCGACCCGGCCAGTCCGAACACGATCCGCGACATGAAAGCAGCCATCGACGCGGTGGCGATCAAGCAGGGCGTCTACACCTTGTGTTTCCATCCCCACGGCTGGATCCGCGACGACCAGCTGATCGACCTCGTCGATCACGCCACCGCAAAATACGCCGGAAAGGTCAAGTTCCTTAACTTCCACGATGTCCACGAGCGGCTAACGGAAAACCTGCTCGGAGGGCAACCGTTGCGGGCGGCCAACGGACAGGACAACGGCGTGCGGGTGTTGGACCTGAACCACGACGGATTCATGGACGCCGTGATCGGCAACGAGAACGTCCGCCAGACCCGACTCTGGTCGCCGAAAACCGGGCGTTGGACCACCACCGACCTCCCGGTCCAGCTCGTCACCGTCGACGCCCAGGGGCAACGTCACGACGCGGGCGTGCGTTTCGGGGTGCTCCAGAAGAACGGCTGCGCCAGCATGCTGGTCCGCAACCGGGCGGTGGCCGGCCTGTGGCATTTCGACGGCAACCGCTGGGCCCACGATCCGCAAGGGCTCGACGGACTCGACGTCGACGGCCCGATCTTCACCAGCATCGACGGCCGCGACCGCGGCGTGCGCTTGCGCGACCTGGACGGCGACGGTATTTGCGAGCTGCTCGTGGGCAACGAGGAGCAGCGGGCCGCGCTGCGATGGTCGGCCGACGGCCGCCGCAGGTGGCTCCGGCTCCCCTTTGCGCTGCCGCTCGGCACCGCCGTCGTCGATGCTCGGGGTCGCGACGCCGGGCTGCGACTGGCCGACGTCGACGCCGACGGTCACGCCGACGTCGTCTTCTCCGATTCCGAGCGATACTCGGTCAGCCTGTTCTCCTCGCTCACCGACGGCTGGTCCCAGACAGTGCTCTCGGGGCGGCGTGGTGATGAACGCGAAATCCCCATGATCGTCCGCCCCGATGGGACCGACAACGGTGCATGGTTCAAGTACGACCACCTCTGGGTGCAAAACGAAGACACCGGCGGCAACCTGCCCAATCACGTCGACGGCCGCCGCTTCAGCGACCTGTTGGGCGCTCAACCCAAATGACACAACAAGCTCTTTCAGGGACGGGAACTCCCGGCTAAGGGGCGACCGATCAATAACTTCCCGGTTCTTGGCTCCGTTGGGGCAGCAGTTGCACTGCTGCCCCCA
>JBDRTC010001112.1:0-10841 GCA_043824335.1 Planctomycetota bacterium
ACCATTGCCCGAACATGAAGTGGCGGAGAATGCGGGACTGTGGACATGGTTGACCCTTTTGTTCTTCGATGACGTTTGCCCAGCACAAAAGGGACACCGAACAGTCAAGAACGACTACTGCTACGTGTTCGAACCGAAGAACGCCCGACATTTTTACCGGCACCTGCTATTCATCGCGTGGAAGGTTCAGAGCATTGCGCCAAATCACAGTCGTCTGTTCTTGAACAACTCCGTGGCGAGTCTTGACAAGATCACAACCGAGGTAATGAAACGGTTGTATCTGACGCGAATTCCGTGCATCTTCGAGGTGCTGGATCGTCTTTATTGGGACGAGGAGACGGGAAAGGCTCGGCGAGGGATTGTGACCCCGTCCAGGGTCAAGCCCGGCGACTTGATGCACCGGCTGCCAATTCGAATTCGCCAACTTGAGAAGACGTACGATCTGGTCAGCCTGAGCGCCGATCAAATGCTCGAATTGCTGGGTGAGGAATTCCAGCTGAATGGGAAGTGATGAGGATTGATGCAGAAACACTGAGGCTGCCATGAATGAAGCGGCCGTATCTACCATGAACGAATCTGAAGTTGCAAAGGCTGCTCTGCGTGCCTCCCTCTCGTCCAAGCTTCTGTCGGACGACAGCAGCGTTTCCGAAGCCGAACAACTCGTTGAGGACGCATTATGAGCACGAACCAACAGAACCTTGGCCGTCTGGAACCGATCGATTTGCGGACCGTCTGGAATAGCGAGGCGGACGATTTCACACCGTGGCTGGCCACGGAGGACAACCTGGCTTTACTGGGTGACACCATCGGCCTTGAGCTGGAGTTCGAGGCCCAGGAGAAGAACGTCGGCCCGTTCCGCGCCGACTGGTGCCGGGCAATCCTCGGCCAGGCTACAGGGGGAAGGCGGCTTGGGACGCGACCAATCGTTCGGTCGATCCGTTGCGACGGACAAGAATACTAGATGCGATGCAAAGTGCCATGAGGGTCTGGATGCGGAATCGATATTCGGCAAGGACTTGACTCGTTTTCTCTGCCTGAATAATCTGGTCAAAACGACGAAGCCAGCTCAGATCGGAAAGGAGCACCTATGAAAAAGGGGAGTTTCAGCGGCCGAACCAAACAACTGGAGGACAAGTTCTTCCACGAGCGCGATCAAGAGCTGTTACGGGCCCTTCGCGAAGCCAACGCATCGAAGGAGAGGAAGAAGGCCCTGGCCGACGCCTCGGGGATTACCGACGATGACCTGCTCGACCAATTGGGCAAACTTGACATAGGCGGTGAAACCGTGGTCGCCCTTTCCTTGGTTCCCCTGATCGCCGTCGCCTGGGCGGACGGAAAGATCGACGTCAAGGAACGCGCGGCTGTGCTGGCCGCGGCCGAGCAGCAAGGAATAGAAAGAGAGCACTCCGGCTACCAGTTGCTGGAATGCTGGCTCAAACGGAAGCCGGATGTCAGCCTGTTGGCTGTTTGGAAGGACTACGTGGCCGCACTCTCGCAAACGCTCAGCGAGACGGCCAAGAGCGCGTTGAAGGAGGACATTCTCGGGCGAGCCCGAGGCGTCGCGGAAGCAGCAGGCGGTCTGCTCGGGCTGGGCAACAAGGTCTCCAAGTCGGAGCAAGCCGTGCTAAGCGACCTGGAACAGGCCCTTGGTTGACTGCCGTCTGTTTCTCGTCGCCAGATCTGCTGGAAGTGAAGAGGCCCAACGGCGAGAACAACGCATGAACCGTGTTTCTCTTCACGAATCCGACGTTGAAGAAGCCGCCCTCTCGTGGTTCGGCGGTTTGGGCTATGAGGTCCGGCACGGTCCCGAGATCGCGCCTGGGGAGCCGAAGGCGGAGCGGGAGTCGTTTGGGGATGTTCTCTTGGTCCGGCGGCTGCGGGATGCGATTGACCGGCTGAACCCCGGCCTGCCCGAGGACGCCCGGGAAGACGCCTTCCGAAAGGTTTTGCGGCCCGACCGGCCGACGCTGGTCACGAACAACCGCGCGTTCCATGGGATGCTGCGGGACGGGGTGGAAGTCGAGTATCAACGCGACGACGGGGCCACTGCGGGGAACCAGGTCCACCTGATCGACTACGACAAGCCCGAGAATAACGACTGGTTGGTCGTCAACCAGTTTACGGTCATCGAAGGGCAGCACAATCGCCGGCCGGACGTGGTCGTGTTTGTCAACGGGATGCCGCTGGGGGTGATCGAGCTAAAGAACGCGGCGAACGAGGACGCCACGATTTGGGATGCGTTCAACCAGTTGCAGACCTACAAGCAGCAGATCCCGTCGCTCTTCGTCTACAACGAGGCGCTGGTCGTCTCCGACGGCCTGGAAGCCCGGATGGGGTCGCTAACGGCCAACTCCGAATGGTTCAAGCCGTGGCGGACCGTGGAAGGGGATTTTGAAGCGCCCCGGTCGATCCTGGAATTGGAGGTTCTCACTCGCGGCGTGTTTGAGAAGGCCCGGTTCCTGAAGCTGCTCCGCCACTTCATCGTCTTCGAGCACGACACGGATAGCGACCTCTTAATCAAAATCATCGCCGGCTACCACCAGTTCCACGCGGTTCATCGGGCCATCGACGCGACGATCGAGGCGGCGAGCCCTTCGGGGGATAAGCGGTGTGGGGTCGTCTGGCACACGCAGGGCTCGGGCAAGAGCCTGTCGATGCTGTTCTACGCGGGCGAGGTGATCCTCCACCCTGCGATGGAGAACCCGACGCTGGTCTGCCTGACCGACCGCAACGATCTGGACGACCAGCTTTTCGGCCAGTTTGCCCGGTGCAGCGAGCTGTTGCGGCAGGAGCCCATCCAGGCACAGAACGTGGCCCACCTGCGCGAGCTACTCAGGGTGGCCTCGGGCGGTGTGGTGTTTACCACGATCCAAAAGTTCCTGCCCGACGAGAAGGGGGCGAGGGTGCCCGTGCTCACGGACCGCCACAACGTGATCGTGATTGCCGACGAGGCCCACCGCAGCCAGTACGACATGATCGACGGCCTGGCCCGAAACATGAGGGACGCGCTACCGAATGCGTCGTTCATCGGGTTTACGGGAACGCCCATCGAGAAGCACGACGCCAACACCCGGGCGGTCTTCGGGGAGTACGTGAGCATCTACGACATCGAGCGGGCCGTGCGGGACGAGGCGACCGTGCGCATCTACTACCAGAGCCGGATCGCCAAGCTCTCGCTCAAGGAGGACCTGCTTGCGGAGGTCGACGAGGAGTTCGACGAAATCACCGAGGACGAGGAGGCCGAACGCAAAGAGAAGCTCAAGACGAAGTGGGCCACCCTGGAAGCCCTCGTGGGCGACCCGAAGCGAATCAAGGTGATTGCCCGGGACCTGGTCGAGCATTTTGAGCGTCGGCTGGAGGCGATGGACGGCAAAGCGATGATCGTCTGCATGAGCCGCCGCATCTGCGTGGACCTCTACAATGCCATCGTCGAGCTGTGCCCCGACTGGCACGACGAGGAAGACGAGAAGGGCTCGATCAAAATCGTGATGACCGGCTCGGCATCGGACCAGCCCGAATGGCAGCAGCACATTCGCAACAAGCCCCGGCGTGGACGACCGGCCAGACGATTCAAGGCCCCGAACGACCCCTTCCGCATGGTCATCGTGCGGGATATGTGGCTGACGGGCTTTGACGCCCCCTGCCTGCACACGATGTACGTCGACAAGCCGATGCGCGGGCACAGGCTGATGCAGGCGATCGCCCGGGTGAACCGGGTATTCCGCGATAAGCCGGGCGGGTTGGTGGTCGACTATCTCGGGCTTGCCGAGCAGTTGAAGCGGGCCCTGGCCACCTACACCGAAAGCGGCGGCAAGGGCTCGCCCAGCATCGACACGGCCGAAGCCATCGCGGTGATGCAGGAGAAGTACGAGATTTCTTGTGCGATGATGCACGGCTTCGACTGGCGGAAGTGGATTGACGGAAGCCCGGCCGAACGGCTCGGTCTCTTGCCGCCCGCCCAGGAGCACGTCTTGGCGCAGGAGGACGGCAAACCCCGCTTCTCACAGGCCGTGACCGACCTTTCCAGAGGGTTTGCCCTGTGCGCGGCGTCGGACGAGGCCACCAAGATACGAGACGATATTTCCTTTTTCCAGGCCGTGCGGGCTGCGCTGGTGAAGCCCTCCGCCGAGCGGAGAACCGATGCACAGCTTGACGCAGCGGTGAAACAGCTCGTCTCCAAGGCCGTGGCCGCGTCGGATGAGGTGATTGACATTTTCTCGGCGGCCGGCCTGAAGAGGCCCGACATCTCGATTCTTTCGGACGAGTTCCTTGCTGAAGTCAAGGGGCTCAAGCATCGGAACGTGGCGGCCGAGCTTCTGCGGAAGCTGCTGAGCGACGAGATCAAGACGCGGTCTCGGCGAAACGTCGTCGAGTCGCGCAAATTCTCCGAGTTGCTCAAGAAGGCCGTTCTCGCCTACCAGAATCGGGCGATCGCCACCCACGAGATTATCGACGAACTCATCGCCCTGGCCCGGGAGATGCGGGACGCCACCCAGCGTGGCGAAGGGCTCGGCCTCAGCGACGACGAACTGGCGTTCTACGACGCCCTGGCGATGAACCAAAGCGCGGTCGAGGTGATGGGCGTCGACGAATTGAAGGTGATCGCCTGCGAGCTTGTCACGCACGTCCGGCAGAGCGTTACCATCGACTGGACGGTTCGGGAAAGCGCCCGCGCCAAAATTCGCGTCATGGTCCGCCGCATCCTCCGCAAGCACGGCTACCCGCCCGACCTCCAGGCCGAGGCGACGAAGACCGTTCTTGAGCAGGCCGAGGCGTTGTGTGCGGATTGGGCGGCGTAGATGGTCGGAGAACGAGTGCTGCGACGGGGCCGAAGCTCGCAGAACATCAAGATTGGAGACTTTCTCGGAAGGAACCACCGATGCGTCTCTTACCAGACCAAGTCAAGCAAGGCATCCTCTATCCTGACCAGGAAGTCCGGGATGCCACCGTGTTCTATTTTTCGGAGTCGTTCAGCCCTGACCCGGAAATCATGCCGCTGGCCATCCAGGTCATTGAAGAGCGCGGGTGGCAGGATGCCTTTGGCATGTATTCGTTCATGGCCGACCTCGTCCAGACGCAAGAAACCCTACGCTGGGTCATCGACCACTTGAGACAGCGGGGCCAGCCTGCCGACGAAGAGGAGGCTGATATCACCCTCTGGCTCTTGGACGTTCTCGTCCATTGCGACCCCGACCTGCTTCGAGCCCATGAAGAGGAGGTCCTGGACTTGGACGCCGTAGATGAAGATGTCCGTGAGGCCATCGAGGAGCGTATCCTTCTCGACGGCTTCATCGCCGAGAAGTTGTGGTCGGAGCTGGACGAGTTCTGCGAGCACAACAAGTCGGAGGATTACCTGACGGACGAGGACATCGACTTCGCCCATCGGCTGGTGGAAGCCCTCGGCCGTCACCCAGACGTTTTTGATGACCGAGTGCTCTCCATCCTCGCCGAAGAAATCGAGGACTATACGGAGAGCCCTCTGAAATGGATGGAACCGTGTGCCGTCAGGCTGGCGGGGGAGCTTCGACTGGACGCCGCGGTTCCTCTCATCATCAAAAAGCTCCATGAAGACGACGAAGTGCTGAGCCCCGACTGCACTCGGGCCCTGGAACAAATCGGGACGGATGAAATCGTGGACGCCTTGGCCCACGATTTCCCCAAAGCTGAATGGGGCTTTCGCATCGCCGCTGCCGGGATCTTCGAGCACATCCACTCCGACCGCAGTGTGCAGCAATGCCTTTCGCTACTTGGTGACGAAGAGAATTTGGCAGTCAAGTGCCGCCTCTGCGAGTCGGCGCTCCTGGACTTCTCCGACCAAGCCATCGAACCCGCAAGGCAGCTCATTCTCGACAACGACCTCGACCCCGACGTGGTGGAGGTGCGCCGGCAGTTGTTGAACGCTTCCATGCTAATGGGGATTGAGTTTCCAGAGTTTGAGCCGTGGAAGGAAGAATCCAAGCACGACGTTGAGTTTAGAAAAAAGTGGTATGCCGAGCACTACATGGGCGGTGCTGACGAGGAGGACAACCTGGACGACGACTTCGATGACGAACCTCTCCCGCCACCCGATACGGTCGTCCGCGAGCAGGGGAAAATCGGCCGAAACGAGCCGTGCCCCTGCGGGAGCGGCCGCAAGTACAAGAAATGCTGCCAGAAGAAGGACAATGGAGCGGCGTTGTTCGATTGACGGGGGCACATTCCCAGCGGCCCTGTGGGCGTTCCACGACGCTGCGGACTTCCGTGAGGCCGTGCTTGAACGTGGTGAACCTGGGCGACGACGCCGATACGACGGGAGCCGTATGTGGCCAGTTGGCAGGGGCGTATTGGGGCGAGTCGGAAATTCCGGCGGAATGGCTGAAAGGGTTGGCCCGGCGAGACGTGATTGAGCAGGCGTTCGATGGCCTGTTGAGGACCTGAAATGAGCGGTCAGGAGAATCTCACCTACGATTTGGCCGGCCCCGCCGCCACTCCATCAGTTCCACAGAGCTACTGGGTTGTCGAGAATCTTTTCCCTGCGGCCGCGTACCCGGACTCGCCCGACCCAGATGAGCATCGTAACAAGATACAACGATTGCTCGATGCAGGCGCTCACACATTCATAAACTTGGTGGAGGAAGAGGAGATTAACTACCAGGAACAGTCTTTCACGCCGTACGATGAATTGGGTTGTCCAGCTTCCATTGGCGCAGGAATGCTACGAAGGAGTACCGATATCAGCAAAACCGAACTCCTTGATGAGCTCCTCTCTGCCTTTGACATACTCAGGAAGACTGACAGAATGATGACCACATTCGCTCCACCACACGGACGGCTTGTGCACGCCCCTAGAGATGGTGCCGCAGATCGGAACTGTGCTGGTTATACGCTGCAGAATCTTCCGGTACAGTTCCCTGGCATTGACCGCGTTGTCATACTGAAGACCTAGGACCTGAAGTACCCTGACGTCACGCAATTGGCTTGTCAGTCCGGCACACCCACTACCGTTAACGCAAACCGGGAAATCATACATTGCATGCTTCTGCATGCTGGGACAGGGAGCACACATCATCCAATCCGCGTTGTCCGCCATTTTGATCCGGGCCTTCGGGTTCTTCAAAATGAACTGCAGCATTTCAGGCAGGTTGTCGGTCTCATATGGCGGCCTGGAACCATCACCATACTGGCATACGGCGCACACGAGAATGTGCGGCCTGGCGGGTATTGCGTCGGCATTATGCATGGCCTCCAGTGACTTCTTCTTTGCTTCCGCTCTTTCTCCTTTCGTGCGCGGTATGATAAGAGCATTTGAGTCCTTCGCCTTTTGCAGGTCGGCCGCGGAACAAGTGACGTGACTTCTCCAGCTTGGGACTGCAAAGGAAAGACACATCTCGCGGCCCTTCTTATAAAAACAATCCCTGGCCAGGTGACAGCCCTTCCAAGCCTCAGAGGTCACTTCCTCGTAATAACATATTCCAGACACGCTTTCGATCCTGTCCCAAAGCCGGTGTAAGATAATCCGTGCCGGCAAGGTGATACCCGGAGAAAGAGCAAGCCTCTGAAGTATCTCCAAGTCGCGCATTCGATTGAACTCAGCACTTCCGTCGCGATCATCCGCCGGACCGGGATCCTGGTAGGCGAAAACGTCGCCCGCATTGCAAACTAGGGTAATGGGGATGTCCGGATTCTCCCGGATCAGGTTCAGTTTTTCATTCCCGCCCTTGCCACTCTCTTGCCCGATTGCGCAGATCGCACAAAGGAGTTGATAGGGCCGCACGGTCAATGCTTGACTGCCCTGCTCATCATGGTCTTGACCTGAACAAACCCGGCCAACCACCGTTGTTCCAAGGGCCCCTAGAAACGCCCCGCCCGCACTCACGAATCTGACAAAGTCCCGTCGTTCCATTTCGCGGTAACCTCCACATTCGCGCTTGATAGAATCAATTCTTCCGCTCCATCACAACTTTGGCACCCCGGAATAGCAAACGTGCTTCCTCTCTGGACAGATCCATCATCAAATACTGCCTGTCGCCATAGGGAATCATTACGCCATCATCGCTTCTTTTGATCGGTATTTCCCTGCCCAACTCCTGAAAGAGGCGAATTCTACTCACCTCAACGTCCAGCTTGAGATGCGCTGCACCAGAAGGGTGCCAAAACACAATATGCGTCTTTCCGAAACGATCAAAAATGAAAGCACGAATGTCCGGATTGGCTCCTGCCGCGTCTTGTATTTGTTCATAGGGGTGTAACTCAAATTCACCCGTCTCATTGATGAGCAGAATATGCTCCTGGTCGCCATTGCGAAAAGCCTCGATCTGTTCCGTGCTGAAAAACCGGGCGAGGCGGGCCTCCTCCCAGCGACGTATCACCTCCAGGTTGTCAGCTGTACGAGGATGATCTCGTAATTCCTTCAGGTTGCCCTTGAGCGAAATCGGGCAATCCCAAGCCGCGGAACAGCTGCAGATATACTCGTACATGTCAGGCTGCATGCCGATGGTAGTGTCGCTGGGAGCCACGTAATTGATCCATCCCAGGTTGCAGCGTGTAAGATCCTGAGCAAGGTACTTTCCGGCGGCTGCCTGGTGCTTGCGAGTGGCTTCTTTTATGACCTCCGGCATGAACGTATCGAATTCATTCGAACAGGTCAGGATGTGCCAGCCAAAATGGGATTTGGCGGCTCCCGTGGAGAACAATGGTTCCGGGCGCAGGCATTTGTGCACCTCATATTGAGACATGGACACCCAGAACCACCAGGGAGCATGCACATCTTCCGCACCATCATAGGAAAAGAACTGGAATCCGGCTTCATTCGATATTTCGCCGATCTTCTCGGCATGTTCCCGCTGAATGCTTGTTCGCTGATCAAAACGCACCTTGTCTTGCCCATCGATATCCAATAAGCCGAACTTGTAACCCAGCGGATATGCTGACGACTGCGTGTTGAATACCCCCCGCTTGCATCCGGTGAATTGATAAGGTCGGTCAGTCGTATAATTCGTGTATTCAATCAGCTCCCGGCCAATCTTCAGGATTTGTTTCTTGTTCCACATTACAGCCGTCATCAAGTCACAGCCTTCCGGATTTTCTTCCACGGTGATTGTGGTTGATTCTGCCTCCAGGGGAGTTGCCAGCGTGAAGATCCGCAAGAGGTTCAGGCGGTGATCGGGAACCGGGCTGACGTAAAGATCACTGAGGCTGGCCTTGGGGTGCTGGATGTGAAACCCCGCGATCATCCCGGCATCCTTGATCTTGCGCGTAATTGTCTGCAGATCGGCCATGCCGTTGGGATATTCGTCGCGCCAGGGATAGTGGCCGAGGGTCTTGAATATCGCAGGCCAGTAGATCTGAATGCCGCGAAATCCCGCCTTCCGTGCAATTGCTATGTAGTCGTCAATGTCATTCGGGGAGACGCTACTCAACCACAAATACGAGTATCGAATTTCCTCGTTACGGCGGCTTTTCACACCCAGCGGCAGGTCAAAATCCAACTCTAACTGGTCGATCCGGTCGAGCAACTCATCCTTGCGTGTGGTGATCAATGCCGCACCCACGTCCATGAGCTTCACTTCTCTCACGGCTGTTGCTTGAAGAACAGCGTAATCGCGGTATTTTGTCGCGTCAATCTTGGGGAACGGGTCTGTGGCAAGTACATTCACGGCCACATCGTTATCCCACATGACATTCAGCCAATCACCAAAGTACTCCCGATTGCGGACGGGAAGCTGTAGAATAGTGAATTCATCGATGGGATGCTGCGTGTTGTCGCCGAATCCCTTTACATAGTCAAGCTTCTTGAGGGTAAATCCTATGTAGTTGTCCGTTATCTTGAGCCCGACCGTCGCCACCCAATGACTCATCTCAAAAGTCACTATCAGATCGTCCCCTGCCCTGCGCACCGAATCAGCGTTATAGGTTGTCGATTTGGAAGGATGCACTAAATGCACTTCTCCATTGTATGGCCGGTACTCGGTAATGGAAAAGATGGATGCCTGAGTGCAACGCTTCGTTTCCGGCTGGAGGCATTCCTGTCCGCTTGGTTTGTGCAGCAGACTCCGGGCTTTCCCATCACCACCGATGACTAGGCGAAATTCCTGGTTCTCGATAACAATTGGTTCATGCACAGGATCTGTAGCCTTGGCTGAATATGGAGTATTCCCCAGGAATAACGGGACCAGGAAAAAAGCGAACAACACCGACGCCTTCATGACTTTCTCCTTGCGGGTACGGTCCCAGGTTGTGCTCGTTGTACAGGGCACTTGTCACAACGTGCGGTAGTCCAGCGATTGGTGGAACCGTTCGAAGCGGTGGCCAACGAACGTTCCATCACGACTTGAGTTGCTCATCGCGCAGCCGGACGCTACGCGCGAGATAGTCGCGTAAGGTTTCCAGGCCAAACTCGCTGGCGATCGTTTCGACGGCGAGGTCCAGTCGGCGCGACGACAGCAGGAAAAAGCCCTCAGGCTCCCACACTTCGATATGCAGGTCGGGACCATACTTTTCCTGAATCGCCGGGAACTCATCCTGGTTCGAGTCGAGGTGAAACAGCTCCCTGTTGACCACGATATCGGATACGGCCCACGGAGGCAAGTGCCCCTGGCGCACCTGCCACGTATCGGGCCCTTGCTTCGCCAGATAGCGGCCGTTCATGTCGATGACGGCGCTTTCCGCGCCGTAAGCGACCGCGATCGCGAAACCGTACCTCAGGGCCCAGTGTTGCAGGAGTTGCCCTCCCCAATACATCGACGGCCAAAACACCAGCCGGGCTCGCTGTCGCTGCAACTCGGCGGCAATGTGGTCGAAGTTTAGATCGAAACACACAGCCGCGCCGACCCGCACTCCATCGCACTCCGCGACCGGCACCT
>JBDRTC010001113.1:0-4075 GCA_043824335.1 Planctomycetota bacterium
ATCCCCGAGTGTCTCCCGGTCGAGGGCATCACCCACGACTTCTTCGACAGGCCCCGAGAAGGGGGCACCGCCTCCCCCGGCCCGTTCGGCCCTGTGCCGAGCGAGCCCACGCGGATCAAGCTGAACGTGAGGTGACAGAAATGAAACATTGCAGCCATCCCGTTTCGAGCCGGCGCGGTTTCCTCAAAACCGCTTCCATCGCCGCCGCTTCGGCCTGCTCTTCGGTGCTTTGGGGGGCGGAGCGGCCCGAGGTCACCGAGCCCCGGGCGACCTCGGGTGATTCGATCGAGCCCGATTGGGAGAAGCGGCTCACCGTGACCGTCGGCCCGGAGAAGGCGAACCTGGTGGGTACGGATCATCGCGTGCTCCAGGCGGCCGTCGATTACGTGGCCGGCCTGGGTGGGGGCACCGTCCAGATCCTGCCGGGCACGTACCGCTTGCGAAACGCCGTCTACTTGCGGGGTAAAGTCCGCATCCTGGGAAGCGGCGAAGATTCAATCCTCGTCAAAGAGCCTTTCGTCACCACGAAGCTGGCCGCCGACAGCGACTGGTTCGACCAAGAGATCACCCTGGCCGATGCCGCCGGATTCGAGCTCGGCGACGGCGTCCGCGTCCAAACCCGCAACCCGCACAACGGCGGCACCGACATCGTCAAACGCACCCTCGTCGCCCGAAGCGGCAACCGCTTTAAGCTCGACCGGCCGCTGAGGGAGAACTTCTGGCTGGCGGGCGAAACGACCGTCGCCACGCTCTTCCCGATCTTAAGCGGCGAAGAGATCTCCGACGTGGTGATCGAGAACCTCGTGCTCGACGGCAACAAGGGAGAGAACGAAAACTTCAACGGCAACTACGCCGGCTGCATCTTCTGCCAGGACTGTAACCGGATCACGGTCCGCGGCGTCACCGCCCGCAACTACAACGGCGACGGCGTGAGCTGGCAAATCACCCACGACGTTCTGGTCGAAGACTGCCACAGCCACGACAACGCCGACCTGGGCCTGCACCCCGGCAGCGGCTCCCAGCGGCCGATCATCCGCCGGAACCTTCTGGAGCGGAACTCGATCGGGCTGTTCTTCTGCTGGGGCGTGAGGCACGGCCTGGCCGAAGGAAACACGATCGACGAGAGCGTCCGGTTTGGCATCTCGATCGGCCACCACGACACCGACAACCTGATCACCGGCAACACGGTCCGCCGCAGCGGCCAGGTGGGCGTTCTCTTCCGCCCGGCGCGGAGCAAGGCGTTTGCCCCGCATCGCAACCACCTGAAGGCGAACCGCATCGAGGAGAGTGGCCCGGAGGAGGGCGTGGCGATCGACGTCCAGGGCGAGACCGAAGGGGTCACGATCACCGGCAACCGGCTCGCCGAGACCCGCGGCCCGGCCAAGCGGACCGGCATCCGCCTCGGCCCCGAGACCCGCGACATCCACCTGGCCGACAACCACTTCCAAGGCTTCGCCACCGAGATCGCGGACTTGAGGGAGACGTAGTCGCAGTCGACCTGTTGAACCACTTCCATTTCAGCCTGAAGGAGAACACCATGAGAAGGTTGTTTGTGTTGTTGGCCGTGCTGGGGATGCTTTCGATCGGGGCATGCAAGCCGACCGAGCCTGCGGGTCCGGACGTGTCCTCCCCGGCCCCGGTGGTTCAGGAGCCCGAAGGGTCTGGCGACGCGGAACCCGCCGCCGAGGCCGAAACGATGGAACCGGTCGCGGAGCCCGCCGAGAGCGCGGCCCCGGAGGCGGAGGCTTCCGCCGCGGCGACCTGGGACTTTGAAGACGCCGAGGCCGGCGCCGTGCCCTCGGGGTGGTCGGTCGCCAAGACCGGCGAAGGGCCCGGTGGCCAATGGCAGGTGCTCGAGGACGAGTCGGCCCCGGCCGGCCCCAAGGTGCTCGGTCAAGTTTCGCTGGAGGGCCCCAAGCCCAGCTACTTCCTGTGCCTCGCCGATGAAACGAGCTACGCCGACGTCGATCTCAGCGTTCAGTTCAAAGGGGTCCAGGGGAAGATCGACCAGGGCGGCGGCCCCGTCTGGCGGTTCCAGGACGAGAACAACTACTACGTCGCCCGGATGAACCCGCTGGAGTCGAACTTCCGCCTCTACAAGGTGATCGACGGCGAGCGGACCAAGCTGGCCTCGGCAGACGTCGACATTCCCGACGAGGACCTCGATGCCGACGATCCGCTGTTGAACAAGTGGCACACGATCCGGGTGGTTCACCGCGGCGACCAGATCCAGTGCTCCTTGAACGGGGGGCCCCCCCTGGAATTTCAGGACGCCTCGATCACCAGCGCCGGAAAAATCGGGCTTTGGGTCAAGGCCGACGCCGTAACCTCGTTCGACAATCTCACCGCGGCCGCACCTTAGCGACTCCCCGGCTGCGGTCCGGCGGCGTCTTCCATGCTGTCGATGTACTTTCGGAGCCGCTCCAGCTCGTCGGTCACGTGACGGAGCGTCAGCAGGTTCTCCACGCGCTTCAACAGCTCGAGCTTGTTGACCGGCTTGCTGAGGAAGTCGTCGCACCCGGCCGCCACCGCCCGCTCGATGTCGCCCGACTCGTTCAGGGCCGTGACCATCAGGATCATGATCTCCTTCGTGGCCGGGTCGTCCTTCAGGATCCTGCACACCTCGAAGCCGCTGAGCTTGGGCATCATGATGTCCAGCAGGACCAGGTCGGGATGGAACGGGGCGACTTTGTCCAACGTGTCGCGGCCGTCGGTGGCCACCATGATCTCGTAATCGGAATCGCTGAGGTAGGCCTCCAACAGCTCCACGTTGGTCGGGTTGTCATCGGCAATCAGGATCTTGCTGGGTTTCATCGCGACGCGCACTAGCCGTTTTCGGTGAGAAGGGATGCGACCGGGAGCCGATTATACGCCGACGGAGGATCGGGTGCCAGAGCGGTCAGAACCGCGGGCCGAACAGGACCGCCGAGAAGTTGTACACCCCGTGGATGACCATCGCCGCCACGAAAAAGGGAAACGCGGCGGCCAGGTCGGCGGGACGCCCGTCGCGACACTGCTTCTTCCACACGCGGACCAGCCCCAACGAGGCGATCGCCGCGCAGACGACGTGCAGCGGCGTGCACATGGCCCAGCGATAGGCGGTCAGCCGGGCGAGGTCCTGGGGACTTAGGACGGCGGCGAACCGGCCCATGTAAACCAGGTTCTCGATCACCCCGAAGGCCAGGCCCGAGATTACCCCCGCAAACACGAACTGCCATGAAGCGAACACCCGGTACGGCATGTTCGCGAGCACGAACGTCATGCCGGACTGCTTGAGCCACTCCTCGATCACGGGGGCAACCACGATCAGATAGATGGCCGGCCCGGCCCCCTGCTGTCCGGACAACACGGCGCCGAGAATGGCGAACGGTCCGCCCAGCACGGCCGCCAGCAGGGTCACGCCGAGGCTGCCCAGCGTGGAGCACTCGGCCCGCTTCCGCTCGATCCACCGGGTCCACTGAGCCGGATCGGTCCGATCGGGCAGGGCCGGCTCGGCGGCGACCGAGTCTCGAAGCGCCTCAAGCTCGTCGGGCGGGCGGCCGGCCGGGGCCGACCGGTGCTCCGCGGGGTCGGGCCGGCCCGGCTCGCCGGAGAGCGCCGGCTCATGGTCGACGGAAAAGTGCTTGTCGTTCATCGATCCGGCATTAACCGCCCGCCACCTTCAACGCCGTCCCGTAGGCCATCACCTCCACGCCGCCCGACTTGTTTTGCTGCTTGCCCTGGATGGTGCTCGTTTCGATGCGCACGTTCCAGACCGCGTTGGCCCCGAGCTGCTGGGCCTGCCGGAGCATCCGAACGATCGCCTCGCGCCGGGCGCGGTCCATCAGGGTCTCGTAACTTCGCACGCGCCCCCCGAAAAAGTTCCGCAAACCGGCCACGAAGACTTTGAAGTAATCCGTGGCGATCACCGCCTCCCCGACAACCAACGTTGCGTCGGTAACCTGCCAGTTGGGCGGGAGCCGCTTCATGTCGGACATGAGAATGCCCGAGAGACGTTGCTCCCACTCGGCCAGCTTGCGGAAGTGGGCCGCCTCCACCGTACTCCCCACAAGCCAGCCCACGAACACCATCCCGA
>JBDRTC010001114.1:0-6051 GCA_043824335.1 Planctomycetota bacterium
GCCCGCGAGTTGTAGTAGGTGCGCATTTGGTCCGTTTCGCTGTAGCAGACGCGGAACTGGAGCACGTGCTGTGGATTAGACATGTGGTCACCGCCAAAGCCAGTTTCGCACGCCCAGGGCAAAAATGATCCCCAACGCCGCCAGGGCCTCCTTGCTATTGATCTTGGAGCTGCCTGCCGTGCGATCGACGAACGTGATGGGCGTCTCGCCGAAGCGGGCGCCCAACCGCTTCAGGTGCCAGAGGATCTCCTCTTGAAAGGAATACCCTCGGGACCGGACGCGACTGAAATCGAGCTTGGCCAACAGCTCCGTCCGGTAGCAGCGAAAGGCGCCGCTCGAATCCCTGGGCTTCAGGCCCAGGAGCCAGCGGGAATAGAGATTCACGCCGCCGGACATGAAGTGCCGCCTCCACGGCCATCCTTCCACCCCGCCGCCGGGCACGTACCGGGAGCCGATCATCACGTCGACCGGCAGGCCGTCCGGCGGGTCCATCCCGGCCAACAGGTTGGGCAGGTAACGCGGATGGTGGCTGAAGTCGGCGTCCATGTTCAACACGTGCTTGTAGCCGTGCTCCAGGGCGTGTTGCATCCCGGCGACGATCGCGGTTCCCAGCCCCAGCTTGCCCTCCCGGTGCAGGCAGTGGACGCGAGAATCGGCCATCGCCCTCTCGTCGCACCAGCGCCCGGTGCCGTCGGGCGAGTTGTCGTCGATCACCAACAGGTCGACCTCGGGGGCCACCTCGAAGATCGCGTCGACCAGCTTGGGCAGGTTCTCGATCTCGTTGTACGTGGCAACCGTGACAAGCGTCCTCTCGGCGTGGGACATCGAGCGGTGTCCTTCATGGAATTGGGGCGTCCGGCCGGGATTCTACCAAATTGCCGGCCCGGGACGAACCTCCACCTCTTTGCGGTTGTCGTTCTCACATTCATCGAGTCCCGCCCGGCGGCGAGCCGATAATCTCTGGACGTGATCGACTCCGCGGCCGAAAAATCGGCGCCCGGCAGTCGGAATTCCCCTGACCAAGAGGCTGGCGTTCCAGTATAATGCTCCGTTTCGCCCGCCCCCCGTGTGTTGCCCCTGATGATCTGCCCCACTCGTCCTGAGTCCAAGCCGCCCGAATCCGGCAATACCAGTCCCGCGATCGCCCCCCCGAGCCCTTACGGCATGCCGTTTTGGAGGGCCTATCTGGCCAACACGGCGGTGATGGTGGCGATTGCCCTGTTGTTCCGGTACGCCGATTTCGTCACGCTTCTGGGCGGAACCGAGCTTCACCTGGGTTGGATCGTGGGCGTCGGCGCGGTCGGCAGTCTGCTGATGCGGGTGTTTCTGGGCACGGCGATCGACCGCTACGGGCCGCGGATGGTGTGGCTTGTGTCGTTGGTCGTCTTTGCGGCAAGCTGCTTCGCCCACGTGGGGATCACCGACCACCACGGCCCGGCCATCTACCTCTTGCGGATTGCCTTTTGCTCGGCGATCGCCGGGATCATGGGCGCGGCGATGACGTTCATCTCCGGCCGGGCCCCAGTGGAGCGGATGGCCGAAATGATCGGCATGCTGGGCACTTCCGGCTTCCTGGGTATCGTGTTGGGGACCCAATTGGGCGACCTCCTGCTGGGGGCCCCGACGATCCAGCGGTGGCAGGTCGATCGGATGTTCCTGGTCTCAGGCACCCTGGGCCTGTGTGCCGTCATGTTTGCCTGGGGGGCCACGCGCGGCCAGGTCCAGCCCGTCTGGCGAAGACGCCCGCCAGCCTTTCGGCTCGTCAGGCGCTACCACCCGGGCATGCTGCTCTTGGTCGGCGCGGCCATGGGGATCGGAGTCGGCGTTCCCACCATGTTCCTTAGGACGTACGCCGCTGAGCTAAGCATCCCACGGATCGGGTTGTTCTTCGGCGTCTATGCTCCGGCGGCCATCCTGACCCGAATCCTCACGCGGCGTCTGCCGGAGCGGCTCGGCCTGCCAAGGATCATCCTGACCGGCTTGGGCCTGCTGGTGGTCAGTCAGCTTTTGCTGGTGGGCGTCAGGAGCGAGTGGATGTTCATCGTGCCCGGCGTCGTTTTTGGCGTGGGGCACGCGATTCTGGTGCCCGCCACCGTGGCCGCCGGCTCCACCGCCTTCCCCAGCCGATATCGGGGGCTGGGTACCACCGTGATGCTGGCCACCTCCGACCTGGGCAACCTGGTGGGGGCGCCCTTGGCCGGCGCGATCGTCCACTTCAGCGGCCGCGTGGGACTCCCCGGCTACCCGACGATGTTCGTTTCCTTGGCTGGGCTGCTCGGGGTGGCCGGTGTGGCGTACGGGCTGACAAGCTGGGGAAAGAATCCGCGATTGGCGAAGATCCGCCGCCCTCACGCCTCGCGGTTCGTCCGTCTGGCCCGGTCGGTCCCGGAACGCCCGCTCGTCGAAGTCGCCGGGGAGGGCTGATCTCGCGTTCGAGGCTTTGTCCAAACATTCCAAATTGCGAAGGGTGGCTGGGGCATAGCGCAGTGTCACGCGACAGCAAGTTTGTCCGTTAATAGCGACATCGAGTTTGGCCGTTAATTGCGACACCGAGTTTGGCCGCGTAGGTGAAGAATGTTCAGTGGCCCCCCTAACACGGGGGCGGATTCTATTTTGGTTTTCTTCGTCGATGGGTGACGTTCAGATTCACAATCCGCTGGCGGGCCAGCTGTTCCGCAGGGTGGCTGCGCAGTTGGTGGCCTTCCTCGTCGAGAATCACCCATTGGCACGCCAGCGGATCGAGCATGACCGAGACGATCTTCGATTGCTGATGCTTGCCGACGTAGTAATTGCGATTGTAAATCGAAATCAGACCGGCCTGGTCGACGCGCCGCGACACCAAGTATTGCGACAGGTGTTCCAGCACAAGATCCAAGTTCCAGTGTTTTTCTTCCCACGCCGCGTGGTAGGCTCGCCGGGAGTGTTTCAATGCGGGAAACGCCTCGATCCGACTGAGGCCGTCGCGGTAGGGATACTGCTCGCGTTGGATGCGGTCCATCTTCGACAGACGTCGTTGCAGTTCGGCGGGCGATCGACACGCTCCCGGTTCGGCCCAGCTTTTGCCCACGCCCTGCGAGCGTTCCACCACGCCGTTTTGCTGAGGCTGGTGCGGGGGATTCCAGCTCACCGCAATCTCCAATCCGATCAACCACAACGCCAAGTCCGTGGGGAAGTCTCCCCTGGAACCCCAGGGGAAACCATTGTCCACGCGAAACCGACCAGGCCGTCCCCAACGGGAAAATACGGCCCGAAGCTTGGCTTGCACCTGCGAGGCCCCGACGGTCGAGAAACTTCCCCGGCCAAACACGGTAGTCTCCAGGACCGCCCCGGTCCACTCGTCCACGACCCGCAGCCAACTCACGTGCCGGCCACTTCGCAAGGCGATTTGTTCCGAGGCATCCATCTGCCACACTTCGTGAGGCTGCTCGGCCCGGTCCTCGGTGGCTGGTGGGCGACGTCCGCACGGCGCTTGGGGAATCGCGTCTTTCTTAAACCAACGCTGCAACGTGCGGGCCGCGGGCAACTGCCGTCGCCGCCGTTTCTGTTTCATCATCACCCGGATCAACGGTGCACCCCAGGTGGGATGTTGCTCGCGCAACTCGCGGGCCTCCTCCAGCAATTCTTGCCGAGTCTGACGTGGTTGGTTGTGACCACACCCTTCGTAGGCGGGCGTGATCATCTCCTCCCCGTGCTCGTGGAAGTTACGATACAAACGTCTGACCGAGCGCACGGAAATTTCCAACTCCTCAGCTACCGCCGCGGCGGCAACCTTCTTCTTCCAACGCCGAAAAAATCAGCCGACGTACCGGTACCGGAATGGCCTTGGGCATCATCACCTCCATGCAAAGGCAAGCCTCCAAAAACCAGTAACATACCCCCCACCAGCAAAATCAAGCAAACCCAAACGGCCAAACTCGGTGTCGCAATTAACGGCCAAACTCGATGTCGCTAAAGGCGGCCAAACTTGCTGTCGCGTGACACAAAGCGGTGCCCCAGAAAGGCGCGATCCTGGGGCTTCGCTTCGCTCAGCCGCCAACCACTCCAACCGAGTTTTGAGACAAAGCCTAACAGCCCGCGATCTGCCGGTAGTAGTCGATCGACCGCCTCAGGCCCTCGTGAAAATCGACCTGGGGCTCGTATCCGAGGAGCGTTCGGGCCAGGGTGATGTCGGCCATGCTCTCGCGGATGTCGCCCGGCCGCGGCGGCTCGTGAACTGGCTTGACCTCGGTGCCCAAGAGCCGGTTGATCGCGGCCAATAGCTCCAAAAGGTCGATGCTCTTGCCGTTGGCGGCGTTCAGCACGCGGCCGCTGACGCCGGGCGCGTCGGCGGCCAGCAGGTTGGCGTGGACCACGTTGGCCACGAAGGTGAAGTCGCGCGACTGGAGCCCGTTGCCGTAAACGACCGGCTCTCGGCCGGCGAGCATGGCCGTGATGAAAAGCGGGATCACCGCCGAATACTGGCTGTTCGGGTCTTGCCGCGGGCCAAAGACGTTGAAGTAGCGGATCGTCACCGTTTCGAGCCCGTACGTGGCCGAAAACGCTTGGCAGTAGAGCTCGGCGGCCAGCTTCGCCGCCCCGTAAGGCGAAATGGGGGCGGGCAGGTCGGTCTCGCGCTTGGAACTGCTGGGCTGGTCGCCGTAAACGCTGGAAGAGCCGGCGTACACGACGCGTCGAACCCCGGCGCGGCGGGCGGCGTCCAAAAGCGTCACCGTGCCGGTGACACAAGCGGCGTTTGTGTCCAGCGGGGCCTCGACGCTTCGTGGCACCGAGGCCAGCGCCGCCTCGTGGAAGATACAGTCGACCCCCTCGACCACGTTGGCCACCAGGGGGACGTCCACCAGATCGCCTTCGACAAACTCGACCCCGTCGCGGAACCCCTCCAGGTTCGCCAGGTGGCCCGTGCTCAGGTTGTCGAGCACCCGGACCTTGTCGCCCCGCTCGACCAGTGCCTCGGCAATGTGCGATCCGATGAACCCCGCCCCACCGGTGACCAGGAATGTGCGCATCTGTTCTCTCTTCCTCATGTCGATCGCCGGACCCGTCCAGCCGCCAATTCTCACACGATTGTAGTGAGCCCCACCCCAAGTGTACAACACCGCCAAACGATCCCGCCATTCTGAAAAGGTGCTCTCAGAAGTAACCGCCGCCCATGCCGCCCGAGCCGGGGCTGGAGATCGGCCGAGGCCGATTGCGTCGGGGTGGCTTCCCGTTCTCGCCTGCCCGGGCGGCGATGTGGCGGAGTTCCTTGAGCAGATCGAGTATCTCGTCGTGGATCTGGCCGGTCTGGCGGATGACCAGGAGCTTGGCCGCCCCGAACGTTCCGCCGGCAATGCTGCCGGGACCTCCCACGTTGTCCCAACTCGTCACCGCCACGCTCGGAGTGATCACCTGGATCAGCGAATCGTAGTCGTCCCATAGCTTGTCGTTCTCGTCGCGCCAAACCACCAAGTCACCAACCGGATAGATCCCCACGCTCAGCCGCGTTTCCCCTTCCTCGTGCGTCGTAATCAACAGCACGTCTTCGTCGATCACCCAGGTCAGGTCGAACGGTTCGAGGATCAGCGTCAGGGCCGAGCGAAGCGTAATTCCCGATACGCGGATCGTCACGGGCACGTCGCCCGGGATTCCCACGTCGCTGAGAGCCTCTCGATCGATCCGCACGTTGATGCCGAAGGTACTCTTGACGTGGTCGCAAACATCGGAAAGGGAAAGGAAATCGATCGACACCTTTTTCCCGAGTGCCTCGTGGATCGCCTGGGTTGCCGGTGTGTGGTATCCCGCTTCCTCGCCCAGCATGATGCGATCGACCACATTGCCCTCATCGGCCTGCCTGGCAATATTCCGCAGCGCGGCGAGTAAGGCGGCGATCTCCTCCAGCACGTCGCGAGTCTGAGAGAATACCAGAGCGTTAACGTTCTCGAACGGGGCGGTCGCCACGCTTTCCGGACCACCGACGTCATCCCACGTCTCCCATTTGACGGCAAGCCGAATCACCTCGATTAACGAGTCGTAATCGTAGATGACCTGGCCTGCCTCGTCGCGGGAAGCTAC
>JBDRTC010001115.1:0-8564 GCA_043824335.1 Planctomycetota bacterium
GTTTTCGGGCCCGGCCAAAAAACAGCGTACGTGCCGGGCCAGCCCACGGCAACGGCCCGGGTGGATCAGCGCTTACCAAACGCCCTCTCCATTGCCACCCTGAAGTCGGGTTACCGCGCAGATGGGGGGGGACGCGGCTTAGGGGCGGCCGGAGAATAACTCGGTGACTGTCCCGATTTTCCCGCAGGGAAAATGGGACTGTCCCCCTCCCAAACCGGGAAGTTATCTATCGGCCGCTCCTTATGCGCCCGCGGGAAAAACCGTAGGCTTCACTCTTGCTCCGGCTCCGGGCGCGGCCTGTAAAGCTCGGGACGGCGCTCTGCCAAAACGACCGACCTCAGATCGCCCTTGGCCACCGGGCGCTTTCCCGATTTGTACGGATCGGGATATGGCCCGGCGCGGAGAATCTCCTCGGGCCACTCGTAATACGGGGGACGATTGTCCAACTGGAGCGTGACGACGACCGGCTCGTTGTTCGTGCGGAACTGCGAGGCGCCCAGGGGCATGCCCCAAGGGTCCATCACGTAGGCGCGGTGGTCGGTCTGGCCGGTCTGGCTGGTCGCCCGAACGAAGAAATAGCCGTCGTCGACCGTGCGGTGGTAATCGCGAAGTCGGGTGTGCTCGGTGAACGGGCCGGCGTATCGGGCAACGGCGTAGTACACCCGATTGTCGACCGCCCGGCCCTTGAGTGAGAGGGTGATCGTGTGTTCGTCGCGGACCGGGAAAGGCGACGTAGACCAGACGATCAGCCGGGCCCCGCGCCGACGCAGCACGCCGTCGATCTCCGGGAAGTAATGGTCGGTGCCGATCTTCAGGCCCACGGGGCCGAAGTCGGTTTGGAAGACCGGCAGGTCGTCGCCCAAGGCAAAGCCCGCGCCGGGGGCCGGGCCGGCCTCGTACGGCAGTCGATGGCTCTTGCGGTACTTGCCCACGATTCCGCCTTCCCGATCGCAGAGGAACGAGGTGACGTAGGTCTCTTCGCCGTCGCGTTCCCGGAGATTGCCGACCACGTACATCTTGTACTGGGCGGCCTTGGCGGCGATCTTCTCGGCCGTGGGCCCGGGGATCGGCTCCGGGGGCTGGTCGACGCAGCACTCGGGCAGGCAGGCCATGTCGGCGCCGGCCAACCCTGCTTCGTCGAGTGCGCGAAGCGTGTTTTCGAGCGTGCGATGCCCCTGGTCCCAAACGAGCGAGATCGGCACGATGCGGACCTTCTTGGTGCGGCGCCGGAACGCTTCCTCGGCCAGCGCCTTGACGGCGCCCGTGGGACCTTCCAGGGCAATCTCGTCGACCGTGACCTCGGCCTTCGCCCCGCGCGTGCCGCCGACGGCCACGATCACGCCGCTCACAAAGCCGCCCTCGGCAGTCCGCTCACCTCCCTCGCACCACTTCTTGAGCGCCGTGTAGGCATCGGCAAGCGTCACTTTCTGCCACTCGTCCGACGGGCTCACGCCGGGGCCGTGGTAGATGAACCCATAGGGCGAGATGGCGATCTTGATCGACACCGGCACGTTCGTCTTCACCTGAAAGGAGATCGACTCCAACTCGGGCACGAGTGGCACCGGCTCGGAAAGGTTGTACTGCCAATAGGAGAGGTTGTGCGGCGTCTCGTCGGGGAATTCGAGGCGCAGGCACGCGGCGGCCGTGCCGTCAAGCCCGACCGCGGGCACCGTGGCGTTGGTGGAAATCGTGGTCGGCTCGTCGCCCCAGGTTCGCACCAGGGGCTCGTTTCGCGCCGGGCCCTCGAACGACTCACGGGCGATGTCTTCGGCCGACGCCACGGGTCCCACCAGCAGCAGCACGGTAAGCATCGCGAGCCGCTTCATCCGAGGCTCCTCTCGATTTGGGTCCGGAGTGTATGTGTGTCCGAGTGTAGCAGAACCGTGCCCCCGATGCACCGACTTCCCCCGCCGTGTTGCCAGTGGTCGGTGATTTGGCTATCCTTTCGTTTTCGACGATCTGTGGGAAGGGCGCTTCGGGCGGGGGCCAGCCGACGTGCCGAGAGGCTGCTAAACGCTGGAAATGCGACCTTTTCCATTTGTTCAGCGGACGACGGGAATCCGGCGTCGATCCTTCGTTCGGCGGTCGACGGAGATTCAGCGTCCTTCCCTTGTTTAGCGGTCGACGGCACGTCGACCTTCCGGGCCAAGGGGATTTTGACAACCGTTCTGCCTTCGGTGCTGCTTCCATGGACAAAATCGCTCTTGCCCCACTGGACTTGGCGTTGGTGCTTGCGTATCTGATCGGCGTCACTGCGTTGGGATTGTGGTTGAGCCGGGGAGTGAAATCGAGCAAGGACTTTTTTCTGGCCGGAAGGACGCTTCCCTGGTGGGCGGTGGGCATGTCGCTGGTGGTCTCCGACATCGGGGCCAAAGACATGGTCGGCCTGGCCGCCGACGGCTACCGCTACGGCCTGGTGATGATGAACTTTGACCTGATCGGCTGCGTCTTTCCCGTGCTGGTGGCCGCCTTCCTCTTCATGCCTTTCCTCTGGATGGCCGGTGTGTACACGGTGCCCGAGTATCTCGGCCGCCGCTACAATCCGCAGGTGCGGACGGTTTTCGCGCTGATCTGGGCCCTGTTCATGGTGGGCACGGTCGGCGTGATTTTCGTTAGCGCCGCCGTGATGTTCGAAATACTTCTGGGTTGGAGCCTCTGGTTTTCGATCGGAGTGACGGCCGTCCTGGTGGGCATTTACACTACGGTGGGCGGACTGAAGGCCGTCGTGGTCACCGACACAGTGTCGTGCGTCGTGCTGATCGTCGGATCGGGGTTGATCTGTGCGATGGGACTGAGCGAGGTCGGTGGGTTCAGCGGGCTCTCGCAATCGATCGGTGAGCTGGAGTGGACCGAGCATCACCTGCACCTTGTGCTCCCGGCCGATCATCCTGTGTTTCCCTGGCCCGCGGTACTGCTGGGGCTCGGTTTTGTCCTTGGGCCGGCCTATTGGATCGGAAACCAGGCGATCGTCCAGCGCACTCTCGGCACGCGAAGCCAGGGCGAAGCCAGGGCGTCGTACGTGTTCTGCGCGTTGCTCAAGCTGGTGTTCCCCATTTTGCTGGTGCTCCCCGGGCTGATCGCCCTGGCGATGTTTCACGACGAGCTGGGGCGTCCCGACACGTGGGAGGAAGGCGTGGGCAACCACTTGCTGCCGATGATGGTCGTGCGGCTCTTGCCCACCGGCGTGTTGGGAATCGTGGTGGGGGCCTTCTTGGCCGGCGTGCTCTCAAACCTCGATTCTTACATCAACTCGGCCAGCACGTTGGTGGTGACCGACCTCTACCGGCCGCTGGTCCCCGACGCCGAGGATCGGCACTACCTGTTCGTGGGCCGGGCGCTGGTGGTGGTGTTTTTGTCGGCGGGCGCCGTTGTGAGCTACTTGGTGATCCCGGTGTTCGGGTCGGTCTTCGAGGCGTTTCAGACGTTCATGACGTTCTTTCAAGGTCCCCTGCTCGCGCTGCTGCTCTTGGGCATGCTGACCCGGCGCACGACCCAATGGGGAGGTTTGGCCGGAATGCTTCTCGGCATCGGCACGGCGGTCATGATGCACTCGGCCAGGCTTCTGTTCGATCGTGAAGTGGGCATCCTGGTGCGTTGCTTCGATCTGGGGGACGGCATCCCGTACCTGTGGGTCGCCTGGTGGTCGTTCGTGGCCGCGATCGTCAGCGCGATCGTGGTGAGTCTTGTGACCAAACCGTACGACAAAGAGCGGCTCAGGGGCTTGGTCTGCTGGATACCCCTCAATCAGGAGTCGCCCGAATGAGTCTGATCGCCACATCGACGCTTGCCGGCCCGATCGCCCTTTTTGCCACGTCCGGCCCCCTGGCGGGCAAGTTGGCGTTCGTTCTTGTATTCGTCTTCCTGTTGATCTGGCTTCTCTTGATGCCTGCCCGCCTGATCGGCCACACCGACGGCCGCCCACCCTGGTGGCGGAACACGCAGGTTTGGGCCGTCGTCGTCACGGTGGCGCAGATTTTCGTGTATCTGCGTTGGGGATGAGGATTTGGGAGGGGGACAGTCCCATTTTCCCTGCGGGAAAATCGGGACAGTCCTCTCTTTACTCCCTCGGACCTAGGAACGGTGGACCTTCGAAGCCAGCGGCGTCTTACGGCGCGAAGGGGCGGGCTTCCCCGAGCTCTTTTTCCGTGTCGCCCACGACCGACTTCTGCACGGCCCTGCCTATGGCGCCGAGCACTCCGCCTTTCTTGGATTCGCCAGCCGTGCTCTCGGACATTTTCGCATCGCCCTCGGGCTGGCCCGGTTCATCCGTTTCTCCCGCCGGGGCGGGCGGTGCCGTGGGGGGCTCCTGTGGGGCCACGGCTTCCGGGGGTGGTCCGGCGGGAGGGGCGGGCGCCGGAGGTTCCGGTCCCGTCGGGCGGCAGCTTGCGAAAAGCAGGGTCACGGCCAGCGACGTCGCAATCCAAGCAATCCTCTTCATCACGCTCCTCCGTAAGGAATCGAAAGGGAAAAGCAAAGGTCGGCTTGTGGGGCTCGGCCGTCCGTGCTGGCGGGACTCATCGGGTAACGAACGGCCGCTTCAGCAGGCACGACCAGCCCAGGTAGCCTTTCTCGCAACGTCGGCTCTCAAACCGAAAATGCCGCAGGTGGACGAACTCGAGCAGCCGTCCCAGCTCCGAGCGAATCTCCTCTTCCGACACCTGGGGAGGCCCTCCGTCGGCCGCCTCGCCCGTGCTGCCGGCCAATGCGAGGTAGTAGGAGCCCGGCCGGGTCGTCCGCCAGAGCAGGTCGAAATATCGGTTCAGGTCGGTCTGCCGGATGAAGTGATAGAAGCCGGCGTCGTAGATGAAATCGAACGGCTCGGCCGTCTCGACGAACTCGAACACGTCGGCCAGGACAAAGCAAACGGCCGCATTCTCCAAGCGACTCCGAGCCCGGGCGCGTTCGACGGCCATCGGCGAGGAATCGACCCCGGTCACTTCGAACCCGCGCTGGGCCAGATAGACCGCATCGGCGCCCGTGCCGCAGCCGACTTCGAGCGTGGTCCCGGGCGACACGATCCCCTCGTCAAGGACACGGATCAGCTCTCTAGAGGGGAGGCCCGTCTCCCACGGAGGGACATCTTCGCGGTAGATGGTGTCCCAATCGGGTGGGGCGCCCGGTGTCGTTTTGGTCGACTCGGCCATCGAGAACTCCCTGGACTCAATCGGCGTCGGCGCATGCGCACATGCCAACCTATAGTGTCGGCTTGCGCGGCGGTCTTTGCAACCGGCCCGAGGTTTCGTATCGTAACGGGCCGTCAATTGTGGGACCTTTCGCAAACGATCCGCGGAAACGCGACCCATGAGACTCCTGGGCATCACCGATTTGCACGGCAGCCGCGGGGCGCTAGGGCGGATTATTGACGACGCGGGGCCGGCGGACGCCGTCCTCCTGGGGGGGGACATCACCCATTTCGGCTCCCCGGACGACGCCGAAGAGTTGATCCGGATGGCCCGGGCGTCGGGCGCAGCCGTCCTCGCCGTGGCCGGAAACTGCGACTCGGCCGAGATCGACGATCGCCTGGTGCGACTGGGGGTGTCGTTACACGGTCGGGGCACCATCCTGGAAGGGCTGGGCCTGCACGGGCTGTCGGCCACCCCTCCCTGGTTCCCGAGGATGTACCAGTTTACCGAGGAAGAGCTGGCCGTCGCGCTGGAGGCCGGATACGCCCAGGTGACCGACGCCCAGCACCGTTGCGTGCTGGCCCATGTCCCACCCTACGGCCTGTCGTTGGATCGGGTCCTCTTCGGCCGGCACGTGGGGAGCAAGTCGCTACGGACGTTTGTCGATCGGACGGAGCCCGCCCTGGTCGTCTGTGGGCACATTCACGAAAGCCTCGGAATCGAGCAGAGCGGGCGCACGACGCTGGTCAACTGCGGACAGGCGTCCAAGGGCCACTACGCGGTGGTCGACGTGAAGGGAGACGGAGAGGTCGCCTGCGAGCTACGCCGGGCGTGACGGAACCTCGTCAGACCGGGTGGCATGGCGTCGCTTGCGTCGCCATGCTTCCGCCCCGTATGCCCACGCTTCGCGAGGGCATGCCACCCTGCCGTGAGATGAAGTGCCCGGGAAGCGGCCGGCGGAGTCTACGCTTGCGGGGATAACGGCCCACCGTCGGCCGAGTCTTGCGAGGCGGCTTCCCGGGCCTGATTGTCGTTGTTGTAGAGGAAGTAGTCGTCCCACTTTTGGTCGAGGATTTCGCAGGCCTCCAGTAGGCCCACGGGATGGTAGAGGCCGCCACTTTCCGTGACGAGCTTCTCGGCGAGGAGTTTGTCCAGGGCGTCTTCGACCTCGAAATCGATCTCAACGTCGAATTGGTCCTTGATGAACTTCTCGCACCTGCCGTCAAGCTGCTTGATGGCCATGGGCCCTTCACGCCAAAGCAAGTAGTAAGCCAGAACGGCTTCCTTGAATTCCTGCTCCTCGAGCGAGTCCATCAGGAAAAAGACCACGCCCAGGTCGTTGTCGAGGTTCTTGTGGTAGAGCAGATGCGTGACCACTTGCTCGTAGCGGTTGCGGGAGTTCCTCCATCCCGCGATTACCTTGGCACCGTAACCCAAGAGCGTGGCCAGGCCGATGACCACGTACACGGGGCCGAGGGCAACGAGCGTTGCCGCCTTGAGGACAAACTTGACGGTGAACACCACGATACCGATGATGGCCGTAATGCCGAGCTTGAGCAGGTCGACGGGCTTCATCGACAGCTTTTTCTCGGGGTACACGACCTCCAGGTCGGCCATGGGGATGTCACGGAACTGCTTGATATAGATCGACCGGTCCTTGGGCGGGGCCGGCTTGTTCCGGCCTCGCGGCTTGGGAGTCGCGTAACGGAAAAGGATCACGAGCTGAACGAACGTGGGCTCCTGGATGGTGTGCCGCTTCAAAAGCGAGAAGAGGCTTCTCGTAACGTGCTTGGGCGTGATTCGCTCGACGTAGCGATCGTTGAAAATGGCGCTCCGTTCCTTCTCCGGCGCCGGCGCCGTCTTCTCAATGGGTTCATGCACCGGCGTTTCCGACTTCCGGCCGCCGAACAAGCGAAGCAGGGCGCCGGGGAGGCCGAACAGCCAGGCCAGATAGCGGTCGACGAGCACGTCGCACTTCTGCAAGAGGAGGAAGCCCCGGTACTTCTCCACGCCGACGCCGCGGCGGAAGATCATCACGCGACGCGCGCTTTCCGGCAACTCCCCCTGGAAATACCTTTCCTGGAGTTCAGGGTGCTCTTTGAAGTACCGCGAGAGAAGCTCGTGGTCGAGCGCGTCGTAATTGATCTTCACCGGCAGACTGAAGAGGAAATCCTCCTGGTCGGCGACGTCGTAGTCGTGCTGCGCGAGCGCCAGGAAGTTCCCTCGATCCATCATCTTGAAGAAATTGGTGAGAAAGGTCGCTTCCGCCGATTCGATTTCCTCGGCGCTCAAGTGCCTGAGCTCCTCGGGGCCCGTTATGGGATTGAAGAGCATGAAGTCGCGCTTCAGCTCCTCCTGCGTCTCGTGGTATTCGAAGTGATAGATCGCCTCGATGATTCGACAGAAGTCTCTGAACTTCCGGTGATCTTGCGGGTCGGCGACCTCGTCCAGCAGGCATTTCCGGATCCGGTGCTTGGAAACGGGAATGAAATGCTCGTGCTCGATCTTGACGCGAGTGACGGGAAGGGCACTGCTCATGACTATCCTCGACGAGAGCCGGTTCTCGAGCTTCAAACTGGACTTCTGCAAAAGTCCAGTTCAAAGGATCGGTGAGCGCGGGAATCTGCGATCCCGCTTCCCCGGCGAGTCATGGTACTCGAAGCGATGGATCGGCTCAAGGATTGTGCAGCCCCTTGGATTCGGGGGCCAACGCCAAGAGTTCCAGCTCGGTGTCGAAGCGGACGATAATCAGGCGCCACGTGTTGTTTGCTTCGGTCGGAGTGTCGGTGCGGGGGGTGCGATAGAAGGTGAAATAGAAGACTACCGGGGAGTTTTCGCACTTGTAAAGGTACTTCAGCAAGACCAGGTCCTTGCCCACGCGCCGGGCGGCGATCCGCTCGAATTCCCGGTACGGGCCGTACCGTTCCTTGAGTTGGTCGGTCTTTTTGACCAAAGCCTCCACTTCCTTGGTCTGCTTCAACAGGAGACTGCCCACCGCCAATTCTTGATAGGCCGACTGCGTGGTGCCCAGGGAAACACCCTCCAGGAACCGGCTGACTCGGGCTTCGAGCCCCTGGACGTCCGGATCGGATGGCGGTTGTCCCGAGGCTACCCCAGTGGCCAACGCGCACGCCAGCAGGGCTGACAGTCCGACTGCAACGCGATTTCGCAGTACCATGAGAACGACTCCCGGAAAGGATAGAGTGCCAAAGGTTAGGCGTGGGGGCGAGGGGTCAGGACACTCATGTCCAGCATAATCGGCGTGGAAGCCGAATGCCGGCCCTTGATGAGGCATCCGGCAACGAATTCCAGACTAACAAGCTCGCGGCCGAATTGCACTGGAATCTCAGACAAGAGTTCTCTTCCGATAACATTTCAGCCGTCTGAAGCTACACCACGAGACGCGCGCACACTCTCGGTCCCAAGCTCTGCTTGGGACCG
>JBDRTC010001116.1:0-12852 GCA_043824335.1 Planctomycetota bacterium
TTGGGGCGCCCCGTTCAGCCGGCTCCCCGACGGCACGATCGCCCAGCGTCCCTTCGGAGGCGCCGGCTTTCCGCGAACCTGCTACGCCGCCGACCGAACCGGTCACGCGTTGCTCCAAACCCTCTACGAGCAGACGGTCAAGAGAGGGATCCGGGTTTACGAGGAATGGGCCGTCGTCAGGATTGCCGTGGAAGACGGCCAATGCCACGGCTTGATCGTCTACAACCTCCGAGAGGGGCGGTTTGAAAGCGTGGGGTCGAGCTTCTGCGTCCTGGCCACGGGCGGGTACGGACGCATCTACCGCAACTCCACCAACGCGCTGATCAACACCGGGAGCGGCATCGGGGCGGCCTTCCTGGCCGGCGTTCCCGTAAAGGACCTCGAGTTCGTGCAGTTCCACCCCACCTCGCAGTTCGGGACGAACATCCTCATCACCGAAGGGGCCCGCGGCGAAGGGGGCTACCTTCTGGACCGCAGCGGGCGGCGCTTCATGGAGTCGTACGCGCCCAAGGCGATGGAGCTGGCCCCGCGGGACATCGTCGCCCGGGCCATCCAAACCGAAATCGATCGGGGCCGGGGCTTCGACGGCGGCTATGTTCACCTCGATCTCCGCCACCTCGGCAGGGAAAAGATCCTCAAAAGGCTCCCCGGGATTCGGGAAATCTCGATCGACTTCGGCGGCGTGGACCCGATCGAGGAACCCATTCCCGTCCAGCCCGGCCAGCATTACTCGATGGGGGGCGTCGACACCGACGCGACCGGCAAGACCCGCGTCGGGAACCTTTACGCCGCCGGAGAATGCGCCTGCGTCAGCGTCCACGGCGCCAACCGGCTGGGCGGAAACTCGCTCTTGGACACGGTCGTCTTCGGGCGCCTGGTCGCCGAGGCGATCAATGCCCGAAAAGAGGAGCCCGGTTTCCAGTCGAGCCAGCGCGTGCTCGACGAGCACTTGAAGCGTGTCACCGGGCAGGTCGACCGTTTCTTGAGCCGAAAGGACGGCGTGCCGCATCAGCAAATTCTCCGCGAGCTGCGGGATTCGCTTACGCGGAAGGTCGGCATCTTCCGAAACGAAGCGGACCTGGCCGAAGCGGTCGCCCGAATTCGTGAGCTTCGGGAGCAGTACCAGGCGGTTTCCGCCCGAACGGCCCCGGGGCCTTTCAACTTCGAGCTTCTCAACGTGCTGGAGCTGGAAGGGCTGCTATACTTGGGCGAGATCACCGCGGCCGGCGCGCTTGCCCGAAAAGAAAGCCGCGGCTCCCATTCGAGGACCGACCACCCCGAGCGGAACGACGCCGACTGGCTCAAGCACACGCTCGCCCGGCTCGACGGCGAAGAAGTCGCCCTCTCGTACGCCGAGGTGGACGTGGGGCTGTATGAACCGAAGGCGAGAACGTACTGAGATGCACCACTTCGAGATCCTGCGCTACGACGCCGCCAAAGACGAGGGGCCGCGATTTCAGGTCTACGAGCTCGCGCCTCCGGAGAACGCTTCCGTGCTGGAAGCGCTTTTGATGATCCAGGAGGAGCAGGACCCCTCGCTCGCCTTCCGCTACGCTTGCCGCGGGGCAGTGTGCGGCTCGTGCGCCATGTCGGTGAACGGGAAGCTCAACCTGGCCTGCCGGGTGCAACTGAAGAACCTGAACACAAAGCGCATCGTGCTGGAGCCCTTGCCGCGGTATGACATCCTCAAGGACCTCGTGGTCGACATGGACCCCTTTTGGGCGAAGTATGAGCGCGTCAGGCCGTGGCTCCACGCCCAGGTGTCCGAGACCAAAGAGAGTCGCATGAGCGAGACGGAGCGGGAGAAGATCGACCAGTACGTGAACTGCATTCTCTGCGGGCTCTGCTACGCGGCCTGCCCTGTGGTGTCGTCGAACGAGGGCTTCACCGGCCCGGCGGCCCTGGCCAAGCTCTACCGTTTCCTGGCCGATTCGCGGGAGCATCGCGACGGCGGCACGCTCGAACAGGAGAACGCCCACGAGGGGGCGTGGGGCTGTCACACGATCACCCGGTGCATCCAGGCGTGCCCTAAGAACGTCCGGCCCACCGACGGCATCGAAGGCGTGAGGCGGAAACTGCTTTGGCACAAGCTCAAGAAAGTCTTTGCGGGAACGCGGCATGAAGATTAACGAGTCGTACCTGGAGCGTCGGCGGTTTCTCTCGGGCATGCTCGGTGGCGGAGCGGCCGCCCTGGGCGCGGGCGTCGGTGCGCCGCTCGTCCACTACGCGGCAAACCTGCGCGACGAGCCTCCCCCGGACTTTCTCAAAATCGACCGGGCCGATTGGGACCTCCCTGCCGGGAAATCGAAAATGCTGATGTACGGCGGAATCCCGGCCCTGCTCATCAAACCCCGGGACGGGGACGGAAAACTGAAGGTCTTTGTCGCCATCTGTACCCATTTAGACTGCACCGTTGGCTACAAGGAAGACGACAACTGCATCTTCTGTGCCTGCCACGAAGGGTACTACGACATCGACGGGCAGGTCACTGCCGGGCCGCCGCCGGAACCGTTAAAGGAGTTCCACTACAAGGAGTTGCCGGACGGCACGCTCGTGATCGCACGAGAGAAAGAGAACCTTGAAAAAGCGCTTGAAGAACCTGACGCCTGAGCTCCTCCGAGCAAAAGCCGTTTCCTGGTTCCGGGAGCGGATCGACCCCGGGCCGGTGATCGCCCTGGCGGCCAAGAAGACGGTGCCGATCCACCGCCACGGTTGGATTTACCTGCTGGGCGGCGCGGCGCTCTTCCTCTTCGGGCTGCAAGTGGCGACCGGCGCCCTGCTGATGCTCTACTATCAGCCCACGGAAGCGGCGGCCCACGAGAGTGTGCAGCGAATCATGACCGAGGTGCCGTACGGCTGGCTGGTCCGCGGCATGCACGTCTGGGGCGCCAACCTCTTCATCAGCGTCCTCTGCCTTCACTTCCTCACGACGCTTTTTTCCGGGGCCTATCGCAGACCCCGCGAACTGACCGGGTGCTCGGGCGTGCTGATGCGGGGCGTCGCCCTGGGATTCGGCGTCAGCGGATACCTCCTGCCCTGGAACGAGCTGTCGTACTCCGCCACCCGGGTGGGAACGGAAATCCCAGGGACGGCGCCGCTGGTGGGCGAGTTCGTCGTACACCTGCTCCGCGGCGGCGAGCAAGTGACCGGCGACACGATTACCCGCTTCTTCGCCGCCCACGTGATGCTCGCGCCCATGGTCTTTGGCGTTCTCCTCGGGGTCCACTTGGTGCTGATTCAAGCGCAGGGCATGAGCCTCCCGCTGGGCATGACGGAGAAAGAAGTCAAAGACGACCAGCCATTTTTCGCCGAATTCGCCCTGACCGACTCCTGCCTGTGGCTCGTGCTCTTCGGCGTGATCGTCACCCTGGCCGTCTTGCTGCCAGGGGAAGTGGGCGTCAAGGCCGATCCGCTCAAGCCGGCTCCCCCGGGCATCAAGCCGGAGTGGTACTTCCTCTTCATGTTCAAGACGCTCAAGCTCGTGCCCGAGACGGTGGGCGTTGCGTTTTTCGCGCTCGTCACTCTGTTTCTTTTTCTGCTGCCTTTCCTGGACCGAAAGGCCGCCCGGGGGCAGCGGAGCCGCGGTTTCACGGCGTTCCTCCTCGTCTTGCTGGTGTACGCGATCGTCTTCCAGATCCTGGCGTGGATCGAGCCCGGGGTGTCCCATCCGCCCCAGGAGCTCGCCGCCGAAACGTACGGCGTTTCGCGGGGGCATCCTGTCGCTCGTGTTGCTTTGGTCGGTGATCGGCTTCCTGGTCTTCTACCTCCGACAACTGCGCAAAGAGAACACGCGGATCAGGAAACTCTACGACGCGGGCTGATGCCGCGTCATCCCTGAATCGACGGCGCTACACGCACCAACGCCCACCGACTGCGGTCGGTGGGGTATTTCCAAAAGATGCCCGTCGCCGGGAGCGTGCCGCGTGGTGCAGATCCCACCGACCGCAGTCGGTGGGCGTTTCCGCCAAGAACAGGCGTTCCTGCCAAGAACATTGGAACCGACCGGCGCTGCGGTCATCTGACGCCACTAGACGTTTGGCCTGTCCAGCTCGAGCCTCAAGCGTTCACTCGAGCACGAACAGCCGCGTTTCGCCTTGCACCATGGGCAACTCGAAATTGCGGGCGCCGGCCGCCACGACGCTGCCGTCGTACAAGTTGCGCACCGTTGCCGGCCCGGGGAGCGTGACTCGCTTTGTGCCTTCCCCGGTCGCCGTGAGTGCAAGAAAGCGGCCGTCGGCGCTTATGACGTCGTCCGAATCGACGTAGACGTGTACGCCCGACGCCGTGAGCACGTTTCTGAGCAGGGCGGCCGGCGCGTCGGTCGTTCCGATGTAGACGCGAAGCCCGTCGGGACCTTCTTTGGCAGCCACCAAGGTCTCGCCGCCGGGGAGCGCGGCCAGCGGCGTGACGCCCGCTTTCCGATCGACCGCCCAGAGCGGCGAAAGCTTCGCTTTGCTGCCGAACGGCTCATCGGCAAGACCCTTTAGAAGCGGGCTATCCCCCTTCAAGAAACTGACCTCGGCGTTTTCGGCCTCGATCCGCGAGACGGACATCCCCACAAGCTCGCTCACCAGGGCGTCGTCCGCCCGATCGGCCAAGAAGCCGCTCCCGTAGAAGTAGACGGCCGTCTTGCCGGCCGTGGCCCGGGCGATCGCGTCGCGGGAAGCGCGATCCAGGTAAAACGGATTCAGGAAGATGTAGACTTTTGAGTTCGGCACTTTGCCGGAAACGAGGTCACCCAGGTAGTGCACCCGAATCGGCGCCCCCATCCGATAGAGCCGGTTGCGGAGCACGTACGACTGCGCGTACATGATCGTGCGGTTGCAGGCGATCGCCGCCGGCGAGCGCTCGTCGACGATCACGGCCACTTCCGGGGCGAACGTGGCCGGGTCGGCCAGGCTCGCGGCGTAGTGCTCGTTGAGCGGCCGGATGTTGTCCCAAAGGTCCTGGCCGTTGAGCCAACCGATGCCGCCGAGGTCCATGTACCAGCACGCCATGCGGCGCGGCACGATGTGGCCGTAGTTGCGCTGATGCACCCAGAACGACTTCTCGGGCGTGTCCACTCGGCCGAAGCCGGCTTCCTCGGGTGTCAGGTAGGTTCGGGTGTCGTCTTCGTTGAGCCAGAGCTTGCCGGCGGCCCGAACCGAATCGACGGCCGTCATAAAGAGCCCCGCCCCGCCCGACTGGCGATCGAAGTACGAGATCGGCGAGCAGAGGATGTCGACGTCGGGGCACCTGAGCATTCGCTCCATGGCCAGGTGGCCGCTGATCTGCGGCCCGGAGGGGATGCCCGACATGTCGAAAAAGTAGCCGTAAAACAGCGTGACGATCTTCTTGCCGCCGGTCTCCTCCTTGATGACCCGGGCCATCTGTTCGAGCGGCTCTGCCATGGCAAGCTGCTTGTATTCGTAGAAGTCGAGGGTCTTCCGCTCCAACTGTGGATCGCGGAACAGGCCGTGCGTGGTTGAGCGGCGCTCTTCGGCCGTGGGCACTTCGGCGTTTTGTAGCGAGACGTTCGGATCGTGCCACGCGTTGCGCAGGGCGTCGTCCGTCTGGTAACGATCAGCCAGCCAGCGTCTGAAGCCGGCGGTCATGGCGGGTGAGAAGCCCGAGAGGCGCGGCTCCCACGACCGCTGGTAGAACCATTCGCCGGTGTGCTGTCCGCAGGGGTGATAGCCCAGCACCCGGTCGCCGTAGTTGTCTTCGCAGAAGCGAACCAGGGCGCGGAGATGTCTTAAACACTCGCCGCGCCACAACGGCGAAGCGGGGCACTCGCCTTGCCTCTGGCCGTCGTCGAACAAGAGGCACTCGTCGGGATGGTCGGTCTGCCACCAGCCCGGGGCCGACATCCCGAACCGCGGGAGCAACAGGGCGTCGGGATCCGCCTTGAGCGTCACGTCGAACGCCCGGGCGACGCCCTTGTAGCTGGGCTCTTCGCCCTCTTTCGGCCAGGGCATGGGAATGCCGAACGAGTGGACGTGGATGCCCGCGGCGGCCGCCATCCGGACCTGGCTTTGGTAGGCGGAATCGGCGTCGTCGGGCGGGTAGAGCGTCCAGGGGGAACCGTGGTGGAGCGCTTGCAGGTCGCCTTTGAGCTTGCGGTCGGCCTTCATCCTGACGGTATACGTGTACCGCTGCCCGGCCTTCGCCGACATGCCCGACTGGTAGAAGTGGCAGTGCATCGTGGAGGAGCCGCCGCTACGGATGACGAGCTGGCAGGCCCGGTCGCCCTCGGCCTTCTCGTCGGTAACGATGTCCCACTCGGCGTCCGACCCGTAGGACTCTTTGTCGGTGAACAGGTGCCACGCTTGGGCAGCCTCCTCCTTGGTGCCTTCCCAGCCGCCGAGCCGGAGCATGTTGGCGGAGGCGGAATCGTCACGAGGGCCTTCGTAGAGCCGCACGTCATCGATCCAGACCGTGCCCGGGCCGCTCCCCCCGAGCCGGATGTGAACGCCGAAGTTTCCCCGGTTGTCTTCCGGGGCGGTGAACGAGAAGCCGTAGGTTTTCCAGGTCTCGTCGAGCTCGAACGTGTAAGGGCGTCCGCCGGAGGCCCAGCCGAAAAACATCAGCGGGGCCGTGGGCTCGCCGTTCACCAGGAGCGTGGGGAAGCCGTGAACGCTCTGGACCTCGGCGGTAAGCTCCGCCGCGTCGCCGGCGGCCGTCAGGATCGCCGTCGCAGCGAAGATCGCGGTGAGCCACGCCGCAAAGACTCGTAGGGTGGGTCGAGGAACGAGACCCACGTTGGATAACGCGCGTAATCGCGTGGGTCTCGCTGCTCGACCCACCCTACTCACGACACAGCGACGCAGCATGATGATTGCTCCTTTCCCCGTTGGAGACGAAAGAGGATTCCCTGTTCCATGTTGTATCGAAGGTTGTTTCGCGAGCCGGTCGCGGCCGTCACCACCACCAAACCATGAGCACGACTAGAAGGACGGCCACCAGGATTTCCCACGTCGTTGGATGCGAATACCAGGGGACGTTTTTCGGCGTTCCCAACGTGCTGTAGTCTACATTCTCCTGTCCTTCCCAGGGCGGAAACGAGCGTCGCTCGATGATTTCCCTTATCTCGTCGGGTTCCGCGGGCCTGCCCAGGTCGCGCGAGTTCAAGATGCTCGCCAGCTCCGTTTCCGGGATGGGGCCCTTGATGCGGTTCTCGATCATGCTCCAGACGACGAACACAATCCCGGTGACGCCAAGCACCCAGAACGGCCGCCACTGGGCATGGCCCAGCACGATCGGCAGCCGCTCGCTTCCCAGGAACAAGAAGGCCCCCAGGCCGACGCCGGCCGCCAGCGAGACGATCCCCGAGTTGCGGCTGGCGCGGCGATACAAGGCGCCGCCGACGTAGGGAACAATGAGCGGCAGAAAGAACGTGCCCGTGAATGCCGTGTAGAAGTTGATCATCCCTTCGTACTTGGGAATGAGCAAGGCGAACGTTGTCCCGAACATGATCGAGAGCGCGGCGAACACCCGCGTCATCGCGAGACGGAACCGATCGCTCATTCCGTCCCGCCGGAAGGACCCGAGGACGTCCACGGTCATCAAGCCGGCGATGGCCGTGCCGATCCCCGCCCCGGTCGACATGCTGGCCACCATCAGCGCGGCCATTCCGAGGCCCAAGAGTCCGGCCGGCAGATAACGCTCCATCAAGAGCGGGAAGAGCCGCTCGGCCTCTTCAAGGGGCAGGTCCGGGAAAATCGCGACCCCCATGATTCCCACTAAAACCGAGGCGCCGGTCACGATGCACCAAGGCAAGAGCGAGGCGATGGTCCCCTTGCGGGCGTCCATTTCCGATCGGGCGCCGACGATCCGCTGGGCCACCGTCTGATTGACGATCGGGTAAGTGACCAGCGTGATAATCATCCCCCACAGGTAGATCCCGCCCGGAACGCCCTCCTCGGAGTGCCCGGTCAGCCGGAGCAAATCCCCGCCTCCGGGTCCATGAATCGGCAAGCCTCCCCAGCCGCCGACCTCGCGCGCTGCATAAGCGAACACGAGGATGGAGGTAATCAACATCAAGATCACCTGGGGAATGGCCGCCATCACCACGCCCAATTGCCCGCTGGTGAACACGTAGAGCAGCGTCAGGCCCATGGCCACCCCGACCGCGTGCCAGCGGTCGATCCCGGTGATCACGTGGAACATGGTGGCCATCGCATAGACGACCATCGCCATGGCCACGAAACGATAAAACGTCTGGAGAACGGCGCTGGCAATCCGCAAAGAGCGAGTGTAACGGAGTTCGAGGTATTCGGCGTTCGTGTAGACCCCGGTGCGGTACAAGAGCGGGGCGACATACCTGGAGAGAAGGATCGAGCCGATTCCCATCCCCCACCAGGCGAAGCCGAGTTGGGAGAGCCCGGCCCGGTAACCGTGGCCCGACACGGCCACAAAATCGGTGGCGTCTACGGCGTCGGCCGACTGGGCCATCCCGATCTGCCACCAACGGAGCCGGCGGCCCGCGAGGAGGTAGTCTCGCGTGCTCCGCACGTGCTTTTGGAAGTAGACCCCAAAGGCGCTCGTGCCCACGACCCAAAGGACGATCATGATCCAGTCGAGAGGTTCCATGCACTCCGCCTTCAAGTCTCGTGCAGGTTTCCGTGGCCCGTGTTCTACTCTGCCCGCGGGCGCTCGGTCAAGGGATGCGCCGCCGGCCCGACCTGAAAGCCCGCAGGCTTGGCATCGATCATTTGCGATCGCTCTTGATTTTGCGAGCGATTCGAGTATTCTCCATGTCTGGACCAGCGAAGAAAGAGGGGCCATGGGATTCGTCAAGATGTCGTTCGATTCACCCTATCCCGAGCCGCCTGCCGAGTTGACGAAGCCGGGCCTCCGCCCTCGGCTCGCCTTCCTCGGGCCGGGGATCATCCTGGCCTCGGTGACGATCGGAAGCGGGGAATTGGTGTGGGCCTCCCGGAGCGGGGCGATTTTTGGCTACGGCATGCTCTGGTGCTTCCTCTACGCCGGTCTGTTCAAGGCGATTCAGGTCCACACGGCCGCCCGGCACTTCACGCTCACGGGCGAACACCCCATGGTCGGATGGAGAAAGCTGCCGGGGCCGCCCCTGTGGTTTCCCCTGTTGGTGGCCGTGCCGGCCGTGCTTCTGATGCCGATCGCCTTTTCCGGCATCCCGGAGATGCTGGGCGGGTACATACACCGATTCGTGGGGATGGAGCCGGCTTCCGGGAGCGTGGGGCCGTGGAAGCACCTGGAGTTCTGGATCAACGTCTGGACTTCGATCGTGCTCTGCCTCTGCCTGGCGCTGGCGCTGGCTTCCAGTTACCGGATGCTGGAACGAGTCTCGCTCGTGGTGCTGGGAGTGATGGTCGCCTGCGTGGCCTGCTCGGTGGTCGTGCTCGGCCCGAATCTGCTGGAGATGCTCGGAGGGCTTTTCATCCCGCGGGTGTCGGACTTTCCCGACTTCGTGCTCAAGCCGGAGTATGCCCGGGAGTTCGCGGGACGAAGCCCCTGGCTGGAAGTCTCCCTCTATCTCAGCGCCGTGGGGGGCGGGGCCTATGACTACATCGGCTACGTGGGCATGCTCCGGGAGAAAGAGTGGGGCCTGGCCGGAAGGCGGGTCGCCGGGCGCGACGAGCTCGAGGCGGCCGTTGCCGGTGAGACGGCCGCATCTGCGGAGACCGTCCGCCGGGCGCGAGCGTGGGCCCGGGCGCCGCTTCTGGACACGAGCGTTTCCTTCTTCTTCGTGATTCTCGTGACCCTGCTCTTCGGAATCCTCGGCACGCTGGTGCTCCACCGCGAATCGGTCGTGCCGGCGAACAGCAACCTCTTGAACGAGCAGGAGGCATTTCTCACGGTCCTCCATCCGGAGCTTCGCTGGGTGTACCGTGCCGGTGTGTTCCTGGCGCTCGTCGGCACGCTCTACGGGGCGTTTGAAGTCTATCGGTTCACGTTTGTGGAGAGCGTCCGCGCGATCGTGCCCGAGTGGGCGACGGCCGAACGTGTTCCTTACCTCCGCGCCGGCACGGTCGCCTATTGTTTTCTGGGGGGGCTGGTGATGGTGTGGTTGCCCGAGACGGTTGCCGGGACAATCGTCGGCCGGATGACCTTCGGCACCATCATCAGCGGGGCGGCCACCTGCGGCCTGTGGTGTTTTGCCATGCTCTGGCTCGACCGCACGCGATTGCCCGCTCCACTCCGAATGGGCCGGGTCACGTGGTGGTTGACGCTGATCGCCGGCCTCGGCATGACCTTCATGGGCGTTCAAACCATCATTGCCTATTTCGGGTAAAAGGACGGGATCGCGGAATGAACATCGCCGACTATACGCTCGACCGCGTGCACCTGGAATTGCGGCTTCCCATCGGGGATTCGCAAGTTCGGTTCGTCGACCACTGGATGACGATCGTCGAGCTTGCCACCGACGACGGGCTGACCGGCGTCGGGTTCGAGCTTCGGCAGGGGATGCCCACGCCGGCGCTACCGCAGCTTGAAGCGCAGTTTCGGTACGGCCAATGGCCCCGGCTTAAAGGGGCGAACCCCTTCAGCGAAGTGCTCCGCATCACGCGCCCTCGTGGCGGGAACGTGGGCGCGGCGGCCATGCCGCTGGCCGTGGAGACCGCGCTTTGGGATCTTGCTGCAAAGTCGGTCGGGCTCCCCTTGTACAAGCTGCTCGGCGGGAGCAATCCGCAGGTGCGGGCCTACGGCAGCACGCTCGACTTCCACCTCGACGACGAAACGTTTCGCAACCGGCTCGACGAGTTCCGGCGAAGGGGCTTTGAGGCCGTCAAGGTTAAGGTCGGCCACCCGGACGTCGATTGGGATCTCAGGCGCCTGGCCATGGTTCACGAGGTGTTCGGCCCCGGCGTTGTCCTGATGGTCGACGCCAACGAAGCGTGGTCGCCCAAGGAGGCCGCCTGCCGGGCGCATCGCTATCGCGACGAGGGTTTTGGAATCTACTGGATCGAAGACCCGATCACGCGGGAAGACTACGCCGGCTACCGGCAGTTGGCCGCCGAGATTCCCTTTACGCGGATCAACACGGGCGAATACCTTGGCTTTTCCGGCAAGCGCCGCTTGCTGGAGGCCGGGGGAGTCGACGTGCTGAACGTTCACGGGGCAATCGCCGCCTCGCGTGCCGCCGCGCACCTGGCCGGCGATTTCGGAATCCCGGTCGCTCTGGGGAACACGATCCTGGAGATCGGCGTCCATTTGGCCGCCAGCCTGCCGGAGTGTCTTTACATGGAATATTCCGACCTTGCGTGGAATCGACTGGCGAAAGAGCCCGTCCGGTTCGAGAACGGCTGGGCCTATGCGCCCGACCGTCCCGGCCACGGCATCGACCTCGACCGCGACGCGCTGGCGGAGTATTCGCGCCCGCAGTAGACGCCGCCGGTGCGACCATGCTGCAGTGCGAGTCGATTCGTTGATCCAACAGTACGTCCCGACAACTGATTCTGGCGGTCGGGTGCCACTGGCGTCTCGCCAGTGTCTGGACCGGAGCACGGGCAAGATGCCCGTGGCACGCACAAGTTCAGGTGTCGTGCCGTACCCACACTTCCTCAACGGGTCGCCACGCGGCCGCCTTCCTCGCAGACGACGCGGAAGCCCACGTTGTGGACTCGCTGCCAGGTCGGGTAGCTGAGGCGGAAGGCCGAGCGCGAACGCTTCGCGCGGTCGTAGAACGAACCGCCGCGGACGACCCTGCGGCCGGAGAGCGTGGAGGAGTTGCGCTGGTCGTCTTGATACGGGTATGGCTCGTAGCCGGAGAGCGTCCACTCGGCGGCGTTGCCGTGCATGTCGTAAAGACCCCAGGCGTTGGGCCGGTAGCCGGCCACGTCGGCGGTAGCGACGGCCCCGTCGTCGAACCCGGCGTCGCTGGGAATCTCCTGCAAGACGACGAGCCCCCCGGTGTGCGTATGTATCCGGCTGAGGGTCTCGTCGGCCAGGTTCGCGTGGCCCGAGAAGTCGGCTCCCAGGGCGCCGAAGGAGAGATCGGTCGGGGAACCCGCCCGGCAGGCGTATTCCCACTGGGCCTCGGTCGGCAAGACGAACTGCTGGCCCGTCTTCTCCGACAGCCACCGGCAGAACTCCACCGCCTGCCGCCACGAGACGCGAACCACCGGCTGCCGGGGGCCGTCCAGGGCAATGCCCGGGCCATTGACGTCCAGGGAGCGTTTCGAGAACACGCCCGGTGTGTGGGAAGGATCAAGACGCCGGAACTGCTCGTTGGTGATTTCACACGCACTCATCCAAAACGGATGGGCGATCGAGACCCGAGCCACGGGATATTCGTCCACTTCGCCGTCGGTGGAACCCATGACGAACTCGCCGGCGGGGATGCGCACCAGCCTGAGCGTCACGCCCTCGCCCAGCGCGACGGTCTTCTCCCACGCCCCCTCGGCCTGCTGGCGACGCCCGGCCTCCGCGGCGTCGAACGGCCAGCCGGCCGCCTCCACGAGCCGCCCTTCCGGCCCCGGCAACGGATCGGGCACGATCGGCTCGACCGGCTCGCGGGGGATCTCCGGCACCCGCTCCGGGTCCTGCGTGAGTCCGCCGAACCGTTGGGCCAGCTCCCGTCTGCGCCGATCGGCCCCACGGGGGATGGTCGAGATGTCGCCCCAGGTGCCGTGGCACGGCCCGTTCAAGTCGATCCAGGTGATCAGCCGGTCCCACGCTTCCCGGTCGAGGCGGACGTTGTGATGGCCCTTCTGAAGCAGTTGGACCAGTTCACTCGTATCGGCGTGATACTCCCCCGGCACGTGCAGGGGGAGTATCACGACGATAAGAGTTAAATGTTCCAAATGCTTCAGAAGGTCAATCACAACGTCCGCCTCTACAGGGAAGCGTGGGAACGGCTGATAACCTGTATCGACGTGAAAGGTCCGTGAC
>JBDRTC010001117.1:0-25531 GCA_043824335.1 Planctomycetota bacterium
CGCCTTTGATCGTGATTCCGCTGCTCAGTTTCAGTCCCCGCCGGATCAAGTAGTGGCCCGGCCCGATCTGAATGGTTGCCCCGCCGGTCTGCCGGGCTTTTGTGATCGCGGCGCGAATCGGTTCCTCGTCGGTACCGCTGAAATCGCCGCTGCCGTCCTGGGACACGACGATGACCAAGCTGGAATCGGCGTGCGCCGGCACCGGTTCACTGCCCGCGGCAGCCCACGCCGCAACGACGCTTCCCAAGACAACGGAATTCAAACGTCGCATGGCAAAGCCTCCATTTCATGTCCGCCAGATATCGATCTTCAGCCCCGTCACGGATACGCTCATTTCCGTCCGTAACCATAGGCTGGCGAACCGTGGGATGCAATACCCCGGGGCGTCCCGGAACCGCCCCTGGCGCGGTCAAGTGGCTGCCGGCTTTCCAAGGCTTGGCCTCCGATCTCTCCGTTTCGCAGCGTTGGATTCCGTCAGCCGATTTTGCCCCGGCGCGAGTCAACTGCTACGATGGACGGCACTTGGAAGCCCTCTGGGAAAAGGCAGGAGGAAACGTCATGGCTGGAACAGGTTGCCGGTTCGCCGCGTGGGCTCTGGTCTTAGCCGCTCCCTTGGCCGCTTCGGGCCAAAAATTGCCCGAGTGGACCGCCAAGATCCGCCCGGACCACCCCAGGCTCTTCTTCAACGCCGACACCTGGCCCGAGGTCCGCCAGCGGGCCCTGGGGGCCGAGCATGAGTGGTACTTGGCGACGAAGGCCCGGGTCGACAACCTCCTGGCCGAGATGGAGGGAAAGGACTCGCCCGAGCCGCGGGAGCTGGGGCCCCAGGCCGCCTGGGCGGCGTTCGTCTTCCTCGTGACCGACGACGCCCGATACCTCGACCTCGCAAGAAAGTGCCTCGACACGAGCCTCCGCTTCTACGACGCCTGCTTCCAGGAGAAAAAGACGGTCAACTGGTACTCCACCTCCCGCGTACACGCCGTCATGGCCTGGGACTGGCTCTACAACCATCTCAGCGAAGCGGAGCGGGCCGACTTCATGTCGCGCATGGTTAGGGCGATCGACAACGTGCTCACCGCAAGGCCGACGATCTATCGGGAGAACATGTCGGGTTACAACACGGGCTTCTACGGCGTGAAAAACTGCCTCTGGTTCATCGGCACAACGGCCTTCGCTACGGGGATCGAAACCGAGCGGGTCAACGAGTGGCTCCTGTGGGGACACGACGAAAACCTCAAAATGCTCGAGCACCGCCGCAAAGCGTGTGGCGACGACGGCGGCGGCGCTTCCCCCACGCTCGGCTACGTGTTCGGGGCCTACCCCTGGGCCGAACAGAACTTCTTCTACACGTGGCTCTCCTCGACCGGCGAGAACATCGCGCCCGACTGGCCCCATAGTGCGTGGCTGGCGAATTACGTCATCTGGAACCGGATCGCGGCCGAGCCCGAGCCGCTCCAGTTCGGATACGGCGACACGCCGCACACCACCAACGAGCTTGGGACGGGCAATCTCTACACGCACATGGCCAATATCCGCCACCTGTACGGCGGGTCGGCTCCCGAAGCGGCCGCGCTGGCCCGCCACGTGCAGGAACTCCTGCCCCGCCAGTCGTATTCGCGGAGTTGGTTCATCTACCCGTTTCTCTTGACGGGCCAGGCCGACTCGCCCGGGCCCATGGCACCTGACGATCTCCCGCACGCCCGGCACTTCGACGCGATGGGCCAGATCTTCATGCGGTCCGGCACGGGGGCGGCGGATACGTATTGCCTGTTCACCTGCGGCGGCCTCTTGGCCCAGCATCGCCATTTCGACGCCTTGAACTTCGTCATCCACCATCGCGGCTTCCTGGCCCTCGACTCGGGCACGCGTTACGAGGAGGTCGAGAACGGCCGGCACCTGGCGAACTACTACGCCCAGACGGTCGCCCACAACTGCGTTCTCATCCACCAGCCCGGGGAGCCGCCCGCGCGGTACTGGGGCGGCGAAGTCGATCGCAACCACGGCGGGCAGCACAAGCAGCTCGGCTCCGTGGTGAAGGCATTCCAGACGAACGACGACTTCGTCTACGTCGCCGGCGACGCCACCGCCTGCTACCAGCACGGCGTCGTCAAGCGGGAAGGCCAGGCCGACCTGGGCGAAAAGTGCAGCCTGGCAACGCGGCAGCTCGTGTTCCTCTTGCCTGACCACTTTGTCATCTTCGACCGCGTCACCACGACCGACCCGGCGTATCGCAAGGAGTGGCTCCTGCACACGGCGCACGAGCCGGTCATCTCGGGTAAGACGATCCGCGTCGACCACCGCGAGGGCCGGATGTTCTGCCGCACGCTCCTGCCACTCGACGCGGTGCTGACGCCGGTGGGCGGGCCCGGCAAGGAGTTTTGGGCGGCGGGCGAGAACTGGAGCATCGTCGACCGGGGGCTCGAGCCCGAAAACCTGGCCATGATGGGCCAGTGGCGCGTGGAAGTCACGCCGGGAGCGGCCCGTGCCGACGACGTGTTCCTCCACGTTGTGCAAGTCGGCGACCAGGGGCTCGATACGATGGACGAGGTCCAGTTGATCCAAGTTGAGGGAACGTGCGGCGCCCGGCTGGCAGTCGGCGATCGCACGTGGGAAGTTACGTTCAGCACGTCGGGCGAGCCGGCCGGACACGTGAAGCGAACCGGCGGGAGCCCGGTGATCGACGCCGACTTGACCACCGCCGTCGCCCCGCAGGCCGGGATCATGGCGAATCCGTAGCACGGCAATGTCGCCACCCCGCTAAGATTGATCCAACGCTTTGCCGACAGCCTTCCGGACGCCGCTGCGGCGCCGAGGTGCGACCAACCCAGCCCCGGAGGGGCGACAGCTAGTAGCCAGGGGCGTAAGCCCCTGGAATCGAGGGGCACACGATACTACCATGATGCCGTGGAACGCTAGGAGCCCCGGAGGGGCGATACGTTTCAGGAGACGCGAGGATGCCGCAATCCCGACATGCAATACGACGACCGGTTCCTACGGGGTTGACGGGCGAGCACGCGGAGGTGTCGCCCCTTCGGGGCTTCCCCGCTGTGGTCGCGACCCGGATCCAGGGGCTTACGCCCCTGGCTATTGACTGTCGCCCCTCCGGGGCTATTAAACCACGTGCTCCGAAACCTGAATCCCTGAACCCTTCGAGAAGGAGCCACTTTGATGAAGACACCGATCCTCTCGATGCTCGTGATGCTTGCGATCACCGTCCCCGCATTTGGCCAGAAGATGCCCTACGAAGAAGCCAAGAGACGAATACAGAAACCCGACTTGCCCGAGTTCTGGATCGGCGACGTGGCCGACCTCTCCGCCCGGTGGGAAAAGCTCGAGCACGGCAAGGTCGCCTGCATCGCCGAATCCCCCGGCGGCCGGCCGCTCCACGTGATTGCCTACGGCGAGCGTGAGCCGGTCGAACACAAGGCCAACTTCAACTCGGCCATCGGCGGCCGGCAGGTCTCGGCCTACATGGACAAGAACGCCCGCAAGAAACCGGTGATCTTTTTCGTCGGCCCGGTGCACGGGCACGAGGTGGAAGGGCTCACGGGGCTGGTGAACCTGGTCCAGGTGATGGAGACGGGCCGTGACCTCGCGGGCCGCGATCAATCCGAGCTTCGCGAGTTGGGCCGCCGATGCCGCCTTTTGATTCTCCCGGCCGGCAACCCCGACGGCGTCGCCCGATTCGAGCCCCGGACAGCGCACGGGATGCCGATGGACGAGTTCCAGTTCTGGGGCATGGGCACGTGGAGCGACGAAAGAATCGCCGTCTGGCCCGCGTCGAAGCGGCAGCATCCCCGCATGGGCAAAGAGATCGGATGGATGGGCTGCTACTTCAACGATACAGGCATTAACCCCATGCACGACGAGTTCTTCGCCCCCATGGGCCCCGAAGCGCCGGCCATCCTCCGCGTGGCGATGGAGGAGGGCCCCGACCTGGCCGTTTCGCTCCACAGCCACGGGTCCAGCCCGGTCGTCCTCCGGCCCGCTTACGTGCCGATGGAGATCCAGGCGGAAATGCGCTCGCTGGCCGAACGATTCAACGCCCTGATGGCCGAGCGCAGTCTGCCCCACGGCGGTCTTTTCGACCCCAAGCCCGAGAGCGGCGAACATCCGGCGCCCTTCAATCTCACCAGTGCCATCTATCACGTCAGCGGCGCGGCAACGTTCACCTTCGAGTGTCCCCACGGGATCGCGGACGACAAGATGTGCCAGGTCACGTTCGACCATATCCTCGACGTCCAGCTCGGCCTCTACGAAGCGATGCTGCGACACTCGCTCGAACGGAAGGGCCCGTGACGTGCGCTGATCTTGGGAACGTGCAACCGTCAACGTGAAAAGGAGCCCCTCATGAAGTTTCGAGTCGCCGTCGTTGCAGCGTTGGCAGTCGTCATTTGCCCGCGTATTGCATCCACCGAGCCTCCCCCGGTCCGAAAGCGGTCTGACCCGCCGGTGATCCGGTCGTCGTGGGACGATCTGCTGGAGGGCATCGAGACGCCGGACGATTGGAAGAAACACCGCGAGGTGCTCAAAACTCGCTTCCTGGAGATCTTGCGCGACGACCAGAAGCCGGCGAAACCGCCGCTTGAGCTCGAGGTGCACGAGTCGGTCACCGTCGACGGTGCCTACACCCGCCGGCTCGTGAGCTACAACGTGGAGGCCGGCGAGCGGGCGCACGCCTACTTGGGCGTTCCTTTGAAGCTTGACGGCAAGGCCCCGGCCATCGTGGCCCTGCACGGCACGTTTCCCAAGGGCAAGGAGCGGGCCGCCGGGCTGGTCGACAACCCGGACAAGGCCTACCTCGACCACCTCTCGCGCCGCGGCTACGTGGTGGTCGCGCCGGACCACTTTGTGGCCGGACATCGCATCCCGCCCGAGGGCTCGTACGAAACGGGCCGCTTCCACCAAAAGCATCCCGAGTGGACGGCCGTGGGCAAATTCACCTACGAGCATTCGATCGCGATCGACGTGCTCGAGTCGCTCGACGAGGTCGACCCGGAGCGGATCGGCGCGTTGGGCCATTCCCTGGGCGGGCACGGCACGATCTTCCTGGCCGCCTACGACGAGCGTGTGAAGGCGGCCGCCTGCAATTGCGGCGCCTCGTTCTTCCGCCACAATCCCACCGTGGAAGCCTGGGCCCGCGACCACTGGTATGTTTACTTCAAGCACATCCGCCCCGGGCTGCTGGAAGGGAACCTGCCGCCGATCGACTTCCACGAGATCATCGCCCTGATTGCCCCCCGGGCGTTTCTCGATCTGTCGGGCTTAAACGACGGCGTGCCGCTCACGCAGCGCCAGCGGCTCTTGATGCTCGCGAAGGTGATGGACGTTTACGAGCTGGAAAAGGCGCCCGGGAATTTCGCGTTCTACGTCCACGGGCGCGGGCATTCCGTGGCCCACGAATCCCGCCAGCTCATCTACGCCTGGATGGACACCCACCTGAAGCCGCCCTCGGCGACCGAGACCCGGCTGGTAACCGAATAGCCCGGATTGTTCGTACGCCGCGGCAAGTAGCACAGGCATCCTGCCTGTGTTCCCAAGCCACAGGCTGGAAGCCTGTGCTACGGCTCCAGCCCCAGCGCCGCGGCGAGCTTGGCGCGGTAGTCGGCCTTGTCAAGCGCCTGCCATTCCATGAGCCGCGATAGCGGGCAGGAGTCGAGCGTATCGACAAACGGCTTGAACCGCCGGGCGGCCAGGGGGCCCAGGGGAGCCTTGTCGCGCTGGCCCGCCGCGGCCTGCGCCCGGGCACGCTCTGCAATGGCGTAGTCGACGCTCATTCGGGAGAGCTTCACGCGGCGGAGAACGTCGGGGGCGTCGGCCGCCGCGTCTTCGGCCTGTTGCCAGAGCTTGTCGGCCTCGACCAACAGCTCGTCGGTCAGGTGCGGATGGCTGGGCGGCACCCAAATGTTCACGTGGATGTTTTCCTTTTCCACGCGGTCGTGGAGCGCGTCCAAATACGTTCGGATCGGCCCGGCGGCCTTGCCGTAATAGCCTTCCAGGAATTCGCTTATGGCCGTTTCCTCGTCGTAGTCGGGATTCCAGAGGAATTTCGCGGTGACGTAGCCGCCCAATTCGGCCAGCTCGCTGTGGGGCGTGTTGTACGTGTCTTGCTCAAAGATGCCCTTGACGTTGTTGGCCACGTAGAAGCGAATGTTGTCGTTGCGCACGCGCTGGTTGGGGAACGGCAGGAGGTAATGCCGGAAGTCGGTCACGTAGTCCCACACCCAGAGCCGGTTGGAAACCTTGGCCCAACGCTGGGTGTCTTCACGGAACGTGCGGTTCGCTTCGCTGTCGCAGGCGGCCAGGGGGTGCGAGAAGCAGCACTCGATCGAGCAGAGCCGGACGATCACGTTCGGGCGCGGCCGCATGGTTTTTGGCGGTCGGCGGGTCCATTGGTAGGCCAACGTCTCGATGGCCTTCTCCGGGAATTCCTTCTCGACCGCCTCGGCCACCCGGTTCACGAGCTGCAGAACCGGCGCGATCTGCGAGTCTTCCCGCTTGGCCAGCGCCTGGCAGTTGTCGCACTCGCAGTAGTTGTGCCAGTCGTTTTGGGAGACGGAGAAGACAAAGGCATCGGGCTGGGCCCGCATCGCCTTGAGGATTTCTTCGGTCGAGATGCGGATCACGTCTTCATTGGTCGAGCAAAGCTGGCTGTGCTCCTTGAGCCGCTTTCCCTTCACCAGCGAGAAGTACTCGGGGTGCTCGTCGAAGTATTTCTCCGGCGGCACGAGCCGGTTGAACGTGTGGACGAAAAAACCGCCCCCGAAACGGACCTTGCCGCCGTGCTTCTCTTCGAGCCGGCCGGTGGAGGAGTTCACGCGGTTTCGGGCGCACCAATCGCCGTCGAAACAGTCGCTGGTGAAGGGCTCGCGGTACTCGAGCGCCGGGACCTGCTTGTCGTCGATCGGGCCGATCGCCAGGCGCCCGTGCTTGGGAATCCGGCTCACGCCTGGTGCAAACCAACGGCATCCCAAGTGATCCTCCAAGAGGCCGTAGACGCCGTACATGTTCCCCCGCAGGGCCCCGCCGGCGATGACCAGGTGCCCGGCGACCGTGCGGATCACGTAGCCCTCGTGGCCCAGCTCGTCGAAGTCGATCTCCGTGGAGAGGCTTCGCAGGTGCCGGCTGTTTCCCAGGATGATTTCCCGCTCGCCGGCGGGCTCGGCGTCGGCGACGATCGGCAGCCTGGCCCCGGTCATCTGTTCCAGGAACGTTTGCAGCTCTTCCGCCCCGTGCCGGGTCGAGGGCGAGGCGTCCGAGGCCACCACGATCCGATACGCCGACTGCCCGTCTTCGGCCAGCACGAGTTCTTCGGCTTCAGCCTCTCCGGCCATCAACGCGATCACTCCCAGCGCCGCCGCAGACAAAAGCATCGATCTGGTCATTTCCCGGCCCTCCCTCTCGGTTGGTGTGACTGTCGTTTGATGCCAGCATGTCCTGAAAACGCTCCGAGTGCAACCCGGCAGGGCACATCGCGGGCGAAAGCGACCCTCCTTGTGCCACGAAGCTTGCCGCCGGCAGCGCCGTGGGGTAGTCTGGGCGTGGTCCGAAGCCCTGGAAAATCCGCTTGCGGCTTCGCCCAAACGAACTCGAAACTCACCATCCGCCAACCTCGACAACACGGGAGCCCCACCATGACGCGACATGGCCTCCTCGTCTTCGCACTGGCCACACTCATCGGACCGACCGCGGCATCGCGGTCCCAGGCCCTTGAGTTTCCCGGTCCCGAGCCGGGCAAGGCGGAGGCGCGACTGGAAGACGGCCGTTTGGCGCTCGAAAACAACGTCATCGCCGTCACGTGGAACCTGGGCGACCGGTTCGAGTTGGCCGAGGTGGTCGACCGCATCTCCGAAGACGCAGTCCGAGCCGGGCCGGGAGAGGCGATGGTGATCACGCTGGCCGACGGTCAGGCCATCAAGGCTTCGCAACTAAAGATGGCCGATAAGCCAACGCTCCGCCGGCTCGGACCCGAGCCGCCCAACGACCCGCGACGCCCCAGCGGTTGGATCGCCTCCGTGCCGCTCGTTTCGAGCGACGGGCGGCTCCGCGTCGACTGGTCGGCCACGATCCGCGACGGGGCGAACTACGTCACCCAAGAGGTCGTACTCCGGGCAACCGGGGACGAGGTCTTCGTCGAGCAAGTGGCGATCGTGGACCTTCCCGCGCCGGAGGGCAAGGTTTGCGGAATCGTGGAAGGATCGCCGGTCGTCGCCGGCACGCTCTTTTTCGCCTGCGAACACCCGATGGCCGCCAACCGGGTCGAGGAAGACGGCCGCGTCGTCTGTTCGGCCCGATGCTACCGGCCGCTCGATCCGAAAAAGCCGTGGACGCGGTCCGCCGTAATCGGCGTGGTTCCCCGCGGTCAATTGCGGCGCGGCTTTCAGTATTACCTCCAGCGCGAGCGAGCCCGGCCCTACGGGCTTTTCCTCCACTACAACTCCTGGTGGGACATCGCCTGGGCCGACCGGTTGATGAACGAGAAGCAGTGCCTCGACGTGATCGAGACCTTCGGGCGCGAGCTGATCGAGAAGCGGCGCGTGAAGATGGACAGCTTCGTCTTCGACGACGGCTGGGACGACCCCAGAACGCTCTGGGGCTTCCACTCCGGGTTCCCACAAGGCTTCACGCCCTTGAAGGAGGCCGCCGCGAAGTACGATTCGGCCCTGGGAACCTGGTTCTCGCCGTGGGGCGGCTACGGCCAGCGCAAGGCCCAGCGGCTTGAGTACGGGAAAACGCAAGGGTTCGAGACGAACGCCCGGGGCTTCTCGCTGGCCGGGCCGAAGTACTATGCCCGATACCGCCAGATCTGCGCCGAGATGATCGAGAAGTACGGCGCCAACTACTTCAAGTTCGACGGCATCGCCCAAGGGATCGATTCCCCGGGCGCGGGCGACGAGTTCGCGCCGGATATCGAAGCCCTCCTGCGGCTTTGCGCCGAGCTGCGCGGGCTGAGGCCCGACGTCTATCTGAGCATCACCACCGGCACGTGGCCCTCGCCCTATTGGCTCTTCTACGGCGACTCGGTCTGGCGGAACGGGCACGACTGGAACGTCCACGGCGCCGGCTCCACGCGGCAGCAGTGGATCACCTATCGCGACATGATCACCTACCGGATGATCGTCCGCCGGGCGCCGCTTTATCCGATCAACTCGCTGATGACGGTCACGGTCTGCTACGGCCAGCTCGGCACGGCCACGCGCATGGCTTCCGACACGGACGACCTGGTCGACGAGATCCGCATGGCGTTCGGCTCCGGCACGCAACTGCTGGAGCTTTACCTGACGCCCCAGATGATGAAGCCGGAAGGGTGGGACGCCCTGGCCGACTGCGCCAAATGGGCCCGGGCAAACGGCGACGTGCTGGTCGACGTCCATTGGATCGGCGGCGATCCCGGCGAAGGCGAGCCATACGGGTACGCCTCGTGGTCGCCGCGGAAGGGGATCTTGGTATTGCGAAACCCGGGTGAGGAACCGGCAAAGTTCAAGCTCGATCTGGCCCACGCGCTGGAGCTACCCCGCGGCGGACCGGGGAGCTACCTCGTCACGAGCCGCTGGCCGACGAGCGAGCGAGTCGAGAAGCTCGCGCTGGCGGCCGCTGAACCGCACACGTTTGAGCTTGCCCCGTTTGAAGTGCTGGTGTTGGAAGCCGTGCCGGCGGAGTAACGGGCGAAGCCGCGAGCGGTTGAAATGCGGACCGGTCTATTCGACCCCGGTGGTTTCGGCGTCCTCGTCATCGCCGCCGATCGGTTCACCTCCTGCGGCGACGTTTTCCGGTGTGAATACCCGGGAGCGGAGCACGATTCGCTTGGGCACTTTTTCGCCGCCGAGGATTACTAGTGCCGTGTCGATCGCCTCGGCGCCGCCGGTGGGGTACTGGAACGTGGCGTCGAGGATGCCCTGCTGGACGTAAGCGATCCCCTCGTGGGGCAAAGCGTCGATCCCCACGAACAGCATCTCCTCTTCCCGGCCGGCCGCCTTGACGGCCAGGTACGCGCCGTGGGCGCCGGGGTCGTTGTGGCCGAAGACGGCGTCGATCTCGTCGAACCGGGCCAGGGCGGAGTCCATCTCCTTTCGGGCGTCGGGCTCGAGCCACTTCATGTCGGCCTCAAAAATCACCTCCAACTGGGCCCCCTTGATTCCTTCGCGGAAGCCCGCGTGCCGGTCCTGGCCGGGCGTGGAGGTCATCAGACCCTTGAGTTCCACGATCTTGCCCCTCCCGCCGAGTTTTTCGACCAGCCACTCGCCCACGGCTTTCCCGATCTGGACGTTGTCCCCCCCGATGAAGCAGGTGTACTTCTCGCCCAGCAGGTCGCGATCGAGCACGATCACCGGGATGCCGGCGTCCATGGCCTTGGCGACCGGCTCGGCCAAAGGGACCTCTTCCTTGGGGCTGATGATCAAGAGGTCAACGCCCGCCGAGACGAACTCCTCCACGTGCGCCCGCTGCTTCAGCGTATCGTTCTGGGCGTCCTTGAAGACGACCTTGATCTCCTCGGGATGCTTCCCGGCGGCGGCCTTGATGTCGGCGTTCATCTGCACGCGCCAGGGCTCCCCGAGATTGCACTGGCTCATGCCGATGGTCCACTTCGCGCCGGAGCCGTCCGGACCGGCAGGGCCCGTGGTTGAGGAGTCGGGACATCCGGCGAGGCAGAGGATTGCCAGAGAAAGAATCACGGAGCAGGAAGCGGCGAAGTCGGTTCGCATGGACGAATCTCCTTTCGTATCAGCCAGGCAAAGAAGCCGAACGAGTAGGTTATGCTTCAGCATATCAGAAAACGGGGCGATATGCTAAAGCATAACCTACATGTCGGTTACCACCGACGTCGTCTCTGGGTGAGCACGGCGGCGACGATGATCACCCCGGTGAGCATCAGCCGACCGGCTTCGGGGACGGCGTTGATGCTGAGGATTTTTTCCAGGTAGCCGATGGTCAACATGCCGATGAGCGTCAGCCCGATGCCGCCGCGGCCGCCCATCAGGTTCGTGCCGCCGATCACCACGATCGCGATCGCCGATAGCTCGTACGCAGTGCCGGCCTCCGGGTCGCCCTGCTGTTCCTGGGCGGCCTGGCAGATGCCGGCCACGGCGGCCAACGCCCCGCAGGCGACGTAGGCCAGGATCTTCGACGTCACGACCGGCACGCCGGAGAGCCGGGCGGCTTCCTCGTTGCCGCCGATCGCGTACAGCTCCCTTCCCCACCGGTGCCGTGCCAGCGCGACCCAGACGACCGCCGCACAGACGAGGAAGATCACCGTCACTACAGAGAGATTGTCGCCCAGGATCCGCGAGTCGATTGCCCGAAAGATGCCGGGCACGTCGACGTAGTCATAGGTGCCGTCGGCGTTCTGCACGGCGGTGGATATTTTCATCCCGCCGCTTGTCAACTTGGCCAGTCCCCGGGCGAAGACCATCATGGCCAGCGTGGCGATGAACGGCTGGATTCTGAACTTGGCGGTCAGGGTGCCCGACACGCCGCCACACGCAGCCCCAATGGCAATCGCCAGCGGCACGGCCAGCAAAGGAGACCAACCCCAATGGATGCTCATCAGCGAGAAACTGACCGCCACCAGTGCCAGTATGCTGCCCACGGCCAGGTCAATGCCGCCGGTGATGATCACCAGGGTCATTCCGCAGGCGAGGATGCCGTAGACGGAAGCTTGTCGAAGCGCGTCGCGGTGGGTGCCGAGCTTGTAGAAGGCTTCATCGGCCGGAAAAAGCAGACCCAGGTACAGCACGAGAACAAAGGCGATCAGGGCCGCCCCGGCCGGACTGGCCAGCAAGCGGGTCAACGCATCTCGCTGGCCGGCGGCCTCCTGGCAGGCACGCAAGATGCACATCACCCCGGTCACACCGACTGCATACCATAACAGGATCGCGACCGGTTGTAGCGGAAGGCCGAAGACTTCGATCGACCGCGGCGGAAAACCGAGCCAGCGGCACATTGCCGCAAGGCCCAATCCAACAACCGCTATTACCAGGCCGAGGCGTCGCAAAAGTCGGTTCCTTGCCGTCGATTCTACTTGGAGAGTCCGGGCTCCATGCGTTGGCCCATGGCCGCTTCCAGAACCCGGTCTGCGGTGGCCTCGTCACGACTGAGCTGAGCGGTGACTTGGCCTCGATGCATGACGATGATCCGATCGCTCATCGCCAATAGCTCCGGCATCTCCGAAGTGATCAGGATAATCGCGATTCCCCGGGAAGTCCACTCGTTCATCAACTGGTAGACCTCGTGCTTGGCGCCCACGTCGACGCCCCGGGTCGGCTCGTCCAGGAGCAGGATTTGGGGGTCGGTCTGGAGCCACTTGGCCAGGGCCACCTTCTGCTGGTTCCCGCCCGACAACTCGCCCACGTCCATCTCCAGCGACGCCGCACGCAGATTGAGCGACTCGGAGCGCACGGCAGTCGCCTCGCGTTCGCGGCTCGGGTTCCGCCATCCGGCAGTCGACAATCGGCCCAGATCGGAAAGCGTGGCGTTGGCAATGACCGACATCGACAGCACCAGCCCGGTCGCCTTGCGGTCGTTGGTGAGCATGGCGATCCCGCGGTCGATCGCCCGGCGGGGTCGGGTGATGCGGACCGGTTGCCCGTCGAGCCACACGCGGCCTCGGGCCCGGGTTCCGTAAACGCCGAACAGGCCCAGAAGAAGCTGGCTGGCGCCGGAGCCTTGCAGCCCTCCGATGCCCAGGATTTCGCCTGAGCGGACGGAGAATGACACCCCGTCGACCAAGGGCCTCGCCCCGCGCCCGCCCTCGACGACGAAGTCTTCCACGCGCAACCGCTCCCGGCCGATGTGCGGCACGTGCCGCGGGAAGTGCTGGTCGACTTCGCGGCCCACCATCCAGCGGACGAGCTTGGCCGGCGGCAGCTCCGAGGCCGTCGCCGTCCCCACCAGGCGGCCGTCGCGCAAGACGGTGATCCGGTCGGCGATCCGCTCGATCTCCTCCATCTTGTGCGTGATGTAGACGATGCCGCAGCCCCGGGCTTTCAACTGCCCAACGAGCGAGAACAGGCGCTCGACCTCAGGGGCGCTCAGCGCGCTGGTAGGCTCGTCCATGACGATCACCTTTGCGTCGTACGAAAGCGCCTTGACGATCTCGATGAGCTGCTGCGCGCCGATGGGAAGCTGCTCGACCGGCTGCGCGACGTCGAGCTCAACACCGAGCTGGCCCAAAAGCCGCCTCGCTTCAGCGGCCTGCGACTTGTCGTCGACCAGCCCGGCCCGCGTGGTGCGAGGGCGGCCCAGGAAGATGTTGTCGGCCACGCTCATCGAGGGGACCAGCGAGAGTTCCTGGTAGATCACGGCCACGCCCAGGGCGTTGGCGGAGAGCGGAGAATCGGGGCGGACCGTTCTCTCGTCGATCTCGATCGTGCCCTTGAAATCGGTGTGCACCCCGGCGAGGATCTTGATTAGCGTGCTCTTCCCGGCCCCGTTTTCCCCGGCCAGGATATGCACCTCGCCGGCGAAGATCTCCAGGCCGACGCCGTAAAGCACCTGCACGCTTCCGAAGCGCTTGTCGACGCCCGACATGCGAACCAGCGGCAACTTCCTTCGCGACGCGGCCACGAAACGTATCCTCGTTTGCACCAGAACTCGTAGGGTGGGTCGAGTTTCACGAGACCCACGCGGAGCGACCGTGCCTGCTCGTTGGTGCTGCAGTTGTACTGCCGCATCGACGGTTCGTGCGGGAGGTTCGGCAGTACAACTGCCGAACCAACACTGGTTCAGATTTCCAGCCGGGCTCAACCACGTAGTCCTGTGCCATGATAACCCGCCAGAGCGTCGGCGGAAAGGCTCCCCGCGCCACTTGACAACGTCTCCCGTGTGCGGCGAAGATTGTCGTCGAGATCGTGTTTGCCCGCTTGCTCTCGGAATTGAAAAGGATCCGTCGCGTGAAAACTCCGGCTGCCATCGTCGTTCTGGCGTACGGCTTTCTCGCCGCGGCCTGCTGTGCGGCAGACTGGAAGCCGGCCGGCGGCCCGCTGTTGACCCGGTGGGCGAAGGAGGTCTCGCCCGAGAACGTCCACCCGGAGTATCCGCGCCCGCAAATGGTCCGCCAACAATGGCTCCACCTAAACGGCCTGTGGGACTACGCCATCCTGCCCGCCGACGCGGAGGAGCCCGACCGGTTCGACGGCCAAATCCTCGTGCCTTTCGCGGCGGAATCGGCCCTCTCCGGCGTGATGAAACCGGTGGGTAAGGAGAACCGCCTTTGGTACCGCCGCACGGTTCGCGTGCCGGCCGAGTGGTCCGGCCAACGGGTGCTCTTGCACTTCGAGGGCGTCGACTGGGAGACGACCGTGTGGCTGAACGGGCACCAGGTGGGAATGCACCGCGGCGGTTACGATCCGTTCACCTTCGACGTGACCAAGGCCTTGAGCGAAAGCGGCCCGCAGGAGATCGTCGTCTCCGTTTGGGACCCGATCAACGAGGGCACGCAGCCCCGCGGCAAGCAAGTGAAGGAGCCGGGGGGCATCTGGTACACGTCGGTCACCGGCATCTGGCGCACCGTCTGGATGGAGCCGGTCCCGGCGGCGTCGATCGCGGGTCTCGATATGGTCCCCGACGTCGACGCCGGCGTGTTGCGCTTAACGGTCGAGACGAGCGGTGCGAAGGGGAGCGAGACGATTCGTGCCGAAGCGGTCGACGGCGGCACAACGGTTGCCACGGCCGATGTGCCGGTCGGCCGAACGGTGGAGATCAAGCTCGCCGAGCCCAAGCTCTGGTCGCCCGACTCGCCGTTCCTTTACGACGTGAAGGTCAGCCTGATCCGCGACGGCAACGTGACCGACGAAGTGGAAAGCTACTTCGGCATGCGCAAGATCGCTCTGGATAAGGACGCCAGCGGCATCGTCCGCATGATGCTCAACGGCGAGTTTGTTTTCCAGCACGGCCCGTTGGATCAGGGCTGGTGGCCCGACGGCCTCTACACGGCTCCCACCGACGACGCCCTCCGCTACGATCTCGAAGTGCTCAAGGAAATGGGCTTTAACATGCTGCGCAAGCACGTGAAGGTGGCGCCGCGGCGCCTGTACTACTGGTGCGACAAGCTGGGGCTGTTGGTCTGGCAGGACATGCCCAACGGCGATCGGCACATCGGGCACAACGACCCCGATATCCAACGGTCGCCCGAGTCGGCGGCCCAGTTTGAGCTCGAGCTCAGGCGGGTGATCGACACGTTGCGCAATCACCCGTCGATCATCATGTGGGTGCCGTTCAACGAGGGCTGGGGCCAGTACGACACGGCGCGGATCGTCAACCTGGTCAAAGAGCACGATCCGACCCGGCTGGTCATCAACACCAGCGGCTGGGCCGATCGCGGCGTGGGCGACGTGTTGGACATCCACCGCTATCCCGGCCCGGCCATGCCCGATCCGCAGCCCGACCGGGCGATCGTGCTCGGCGAGTTCGGCGGACTGGGGTTGCCGCTCGAAGGCCACCTCTGGAAAGAGAAAGGAAGCTGGGGCTATCGGGGATACAAGACACAGAAGGAGTTGACCCGGGCGTACCTCACCCTGATGACCAACCTCCGCCCCATGGTCGCCGGAGGTCTTTCCGCGGCAGTCTACACGCAGACAAGCGACTGCGAGATCGAAGTGAACGGCCTGATGACCTACGACCGGGCCGTCGTCAAGCTCGACCCCGAGCGCCTGGCCGAAGCTCACCGGCGTCTGTCGCTGCCGCCGCCCGAGGTGCGCCCGATCGTGCCCACCTCTCGCGAGCAGCCGCAAGCGTGGCGCTTCACGACCACGAAGCCCGAGGAGGGTTGGCAGAACGCCGATTTTGATGATTCCTCGTGGCAGGAAGGCGAAGGCGGTTTCGGCACGGAGGGGACGCCCGGGGCGGTTGTGCGAACGGAGTGGAAGACGCCGGACATCTGGATTCGCCGCGTCTTTGACCTCGGGGACAGCCCGCTAGGGCAACCGCATCTCGAAATCCACCACGACGAGGACGCTGCCGTCTACCTCAACGGCCGGTTGGTGGCCGAAGCGTCGGGCTACACGACCGATTACACGCTCCTCTCGCTGGACGACGAGGCTTTTAGCGCGCTCAAGCCGGGGCGGAACGTCCTGGCCGTCCATTGCCGGCAAACCGGAGGCGGCCAGTACATCGACGTGGGCCTGGTTGACGTGGTTGAGCTGCCGATGCGGTGAGGTGGAGGGGAGGGTTCGGGGTTCAGGGTTCGGGGTTCAGCACTTGCACCTTTACGGCCGAGTCACATGGTGAGCCCCGTGGCGATCGTGGGATGTCGACTCCGAAAGACACGCTTGCGAGTTTAGCGGCCGACGGAACGTCGGCCTGACCGGCTGCGGCAATCGCCGACGTGCCGTCGGCGGCTAAACGCGGGGATCGAACCGGACCGAGCGCCAACCATGTCCTGACCCAACAATGTCACCCATGTCCTGATTCCACCGTCCTGAACCCTGAACCCTGAACCCTGAACCCTGCCATGACGACCAAACGCGAAGTCGTCCGCCTCGTTCTGGAAGGGAAGCGGCCGCCCTACGTGCCCTGGTCGATGGGGTTCACGATCGAGGCCAAGGCGAAGCTCCAGGAACACTACGGGACCGACGACGTCGAAGTCCCTCTGGAAAACCACCTGGTCAAGCTGGGGAGCGACATCGGCTTCTTCACCGACCTGGGCGACGATCGCGTGCGAGACGTGTTCGGCGTCGTCTGGGACCGGAGTATCGACAAGGACATCGGCAACGTCGAAGGCTGCGTGCTCCCCGAGCCCACGCTTGCCGGCTACCGGTTCCCCGACCCCCTAAAGCCCCGGTTCTTCGAGAACATCGAGCCGAGGATCGAGCAGTTTCCCGACCGCTTCCGGGCGTACCAGATCGGGTTTTCGCTCTACGAACGGGCCTGGACGCTTCGGGGGATGGAAAACCTCTTAATCGATTTTCTGGAACACCCGGAGTTCGTGCATGCCCTCTTGGCGGCGATCGCCGACTACAACATTGCCCAGGCGACCGAGGCCTTGAAGCACGATATCGACGCGGTCTACTTCGGCGACGATTGGGGCCAGCAGCAGGGTCTGCAAATGGGCCCGGGCACGTGGCGCCGGTTCATCTACCCGCAGCTCGAGCGGATGTACGCCGTCGTCCGCGCCTCGGGCAGGTTCGTGATGATCCACTCCTGCGGCGACGTCGACGAGGTGTTCGACGATCTCGTGGCCGCGGGCCTGAACTGCTTCAACCCCTTCCAGCCCGAGGTGATGGACGTCTACTCGCTCCTGCCCAAATACCGCGGACGCCTCGCCTTTCACGGGGGGCTTTCCACCCAGAAGACGCTCCCTTTCGGCACGGTCGACGAGGTGCGGGCCGAGACCCGCCGGCTGTTGGAGCTGGGGGCCGACGGCGGCTACCTCTTCGCCCCCGCCCACGACGTGGAAGGTGACGTGCCGCTTGAGAACATGCTCGCCGCGATCGACACGGTTCAGCAACAGCCGGGCTGCCAGGCCTGACCGCTGCAATCCGGCGGGTGGGTGGCACTGGCGTCTCGCCAGTGCTGCCGGAAAAGCACGGGCAAGATGCCCGAGGCACTCGTCAAGACAGCGTTGACAGGCCACTACGTATCTTGCGCCACCTTGCCGAAGAGCCGCGTCGAGCGTACGCTGGATGCTCCCAAGAAAATCGGAGACGCTCGATGAAAGACCGCTACCTGGGACGACGCGACAAGCTCCGCCGGGCGGTGCGCAAGGCCGGGGCCGACGCGCTCTTGGTGACCAACTTCACCAACGTGACGTACCTGACCGGCTTCACCGGCGACGACAGCTACCTCCTGGTCCGCCAAGACGGCGACGTGATCCTGAGCGACCCGCGATACACCACCCAGTTGGGCGAGGAGTGCCCCGGTTTGGACCTCCATATCCGCCGTCCGGGGGTCTCCATGCTCCGGTCAGTCACCAGGGTTCTCCGCCGGGCAAAGACTGGCCGGCTGGGGATCGAAGGCGATTCGATGACCGTCGGGCTGCGGGACCGGATTGCCGACGAGCTGAAAAATCTGGAGATCCTCACCACCACGGGTCTCGTGGAGCGGCTCCGGGAGATTAAAGACAAGCAGGAGATCGCCGAGATCCGTCAGGCCGTCTGGTATGCGGAAAAGGCGTTCGGCGTGATTCGGGCGACGCTTCGGCCGGAGAAAACCGAGAAGGAAGTGGCCGACGAGATGGAACGCGAGCTGCGATTGTTCGGGGCCGGCCGCAGCGGTTTCCCCACGATCGTGGCCGTAGGGCCCCGGGCGGCCCTGCCGCACGCCGTGGCCACCGAGCGGCGGATCGGCTCGAGCGATTTCGTGCTCATCGATTGGGGGGCCGACGGGGGGCTTTACAAGAGCGACTTGACGCGGGTCCTGGTGACGGGTAAAATCTCGTCCAAACTTGAACGCATATATGGAGTTGTGTTCAATGCCCAACGTCGGGCGATCGCCGCGATCCGTCCTGGCGCGGTGGCCCACGAGGTGGATCGCGCCGCCCGAAGCGTGATTTCCAGGGCCGGGTTCGGTCGAAACTTCGGTCACGGCTTGGGTCACGGGTTGGGATTGCAGGTCCACGAGGCGCCCCGGCTGGGGGCCAACAGCCGCGTGGTGCTCCAGCCGGGAATGGTGGTGACCGTGGAGCCGGGGATTTACCTGCCGGGGTGGGGCGGGGTCCGCATTGAGGACGACGTGTTGGTTACTCGAACCGGGCACGAAGTCCTCACCAGCGTTCCCAAGACGTTGGAAGAGGCCGTCGTCTGCTAGCAGCCCGTCGAGAAAGGCGAGTTAGACCTATCTAGCCGGAGTTTTGGCATGGGCGGTACTTCATCCAACCAGGATATTTTCGACGTGCGGAAGATCCGCCGTCTGGTCGAGCTGATGAATGAGCACGACCTGAGCGAGATGGATCTCAGGCAGGGCGAGATGCGGATTCAACTCCGCCGGACCAGGGAGCCCTTGGCCGTTCTCCCCGTGGTTCATCCGGCGCCTGCCGCGGGGGGCGGTGTGGCGCCAATGCCCGCCGGACCGCCCCCGGAGGCCGCCTCGGCGCCGGCCGAGAGTGCGGTTGTCGAAGAGCACATCGCCGTGATCAAGAGTCCGATGATCGGCACGTTCTATTCGTCGCCCGATCCGAACACGTCGGCCTACGTCAAGGTGGGAGATCCCGTGGGGCCGGAGACCACCGTCTGTATCGTGGAAGCGATGAAGGTTTTCAACGAGATTCCGGCCGAGGTTTCCGGGAAAGTCGTGGCCGTGCTGGTCGAAAGCGGCGAACCGGTCGAGTTCGGCCAGCCCATGTTCAAGGTCGACACGCGGCAGTAGCAGCGATGTTCAAACGAATCCTGGTTGCCAACCGCGGAGAGATAGCGCTTCGGATCTTCCGAGCCTGCCGCGAGTTGGGCATCGAGACGGTTGCCGTGTTCAGCGAGGCCGATCGGGGGGCGGCGTACCTGGAAATGGCCGACGAGGCCTACTGCATCGGCCCGGCCAAGGTGGCCGACAGCTACCTGAAGATCGATCGCGTGATCAGCGCGGCCGAGATCGGCAACGTTCAGGCGATTCACCCGGGCTACGGTTTTTTGGCCGAGAACGCGCATTTTGCCGACGTCTGCCGGGACTGCAAGATCGAGTTCATCGGTCCGACCCACGAAGCGATGGCCCTGGTGGGCGACAAGAACGCGGCGCGGCACCTCGCCCGGGAGATCGGCGTGCCTACCGTTCCCGGCAGCGAGGGCCTGGTCCGCGACGAGCAGGAGGCCCTCAGAATCGCCCACGAAATCGGCTTCCCCGTGTTGATTAAGGCTTCGGCGGGCGGGGGCGGTCGGGGGATGCGGGTTGCGCTGACCGAGGCGGCCCTGAAGACGGCGGTTCAGCAGGCCCAGGCGGAGGCGGGCGCGGCCTTCGGCAACGGCGACATCTACCTCGAGCGCTACGTGGAGCACCCCCGCCACGTCGAGGTGCAGGTGCTGGCCGACCTCGCAGGCAACGTGGTGCACCTTTGGGAGCGCGACTGCACCATGCAGCGCCGCCACCAGAAGCTGATCGAAGAGAGCCCCGCGCCGCAGTTGGATCACGACACCCGGCAGGCGATGTGCGAGGCGGCCGTCCGCCTGGTCAGGGCGGCCAATTACACGAACGCCGGCACGGTGGAGTTCATCGTCGACCGCCAGGGGCACTTTTACTTTATCGAGCTGAATGCCCGAATCCAGGTCGAGCATCCGGTCACCGAGATGATCACCGGGATCGACCTGATCAAGGCCCAGATTCGAGTCGCCGCCGGCGAGCCCCTGGGCGTCGGGCAGGAGGATATCTGCTGCCGGGGCGCGGCGATGGAATGCCGCATCAACGCCGAAGACACCGAAAACAGTTTCCGGCCCTCGCCGGGCAAGATCGAGCGGATCATCGCGCCCGGCGGGTTCGGCGTCCGCTTCGACTCGCACATCCATGCCGGGTACGTCGTCTCCCCGCATTACGACTCGATGATCGGCAAGCTGATCGTCCACCAGCCGACCCGCGAGGAGGCGATTGCGTGCATGAGGCGGGCACTGGCCGAGCTCAGGATCGAGGGCGTGAAGACCACGGTCCCGCTGCTTTTGGAGATTCTCCAGCATTCCGCCTTCACCGAGGGCCGGGTGGACACCACGTTCATCGAGCGGACCTGGTCGGGCTGACGCGGCAGAGGGAGACGGTTTCCCCGCCACAGTTTTCCCTCGCCGGCCGCTTTTGTGGAAACGGCTCTCTCGGGAGCGACGACCCCCGCCCCCGGCTTTTCAAAGGGTCGGCTCCGGGCTAGAATTGTAAGTTCGTATACGCCCAGATTGGACCTGCCTTGTGCGTACGTGAAATTGCCTGGAGTGATCCATGACAATGCCCCTCTCCAGTCCTCCGAAGCCGAAGACCGATATCCGCCGTGTGGGTATTCTTTTTTCCGGCGGCCCCGCCCCGGCGGCCAACGCCGTGATCGGCAGCGCGGCCATCTGCTTCTCCCGCGCCGGGATCGAGGTGCTCGGCTTCCTCAACGGATATACCCATCTGATGGCTTATAAGCCGGGCAAAGGATTAGAGGAGGGAGCCGCTTACGTCATGCTCCACGCCAAGGACCTCGAAGGCAGGCGAACCGGCCCGGGAATCATGATCGGCACGGCCCGGGCGAATCCGGGCAAGAGTGTCGCCGGCCCCGACGACCTGAAGGATATCGAGGCCACCGCCGAGTTGCGCACCGTGTACGAGGCGTTGTGCTCGCTTGAGATCGACGCGCTGGTTTCCATCGGCGGGGACGACACGCTCACCACGGCCGCCAAGTTCAAGCTCTTCCAGGACGGGCTCCCCGCCGATAAGAGGCGGATTCGGGTCGTCCACCTGCCCAAGACGATCGACAACGACTACGAGGGCATCGACTTCACGTTCGGCTACTTCACGGCAGTCGACATGCTGGCCACGGAAGTCCGCAACCTGCTGGCCGACGCCGAGGCCGCCAACGCCTGGTACGTGGTCCAGGTGATGGGCCGGAAGGCCGGATGGCTCGCCTACGGGGCGGCCATCGCCGGGGAGAGCAGCCTGGTCATCGGCCTGGAAGACATCCTCGACGACTGGCGCTACGAAGAGGTGATGATCCATCCGAAAACCGGCGAGGAAGTGCTCGACGACGACGGCAAGCCCCTGATGCGGAAGATCATCAACTTGGAGGCCGTCGTGGATCGCATCGTCCAGACCGTGCTCGCCCGGCTCGACGAAGGAAAACCCTTTGGTGTGATCCTCATTGCCGAAGGCCTGGGTGAGTATCTCTCGCTGGTGGAAACGGAGAAGTGCGTCTCGCGCGACGAATTCCTGAACCTCAAGCCCGACTCGTTCGGCCATTTCCCCGTCTCCCAACTGAAGTTCACCGGGCGGGTCGGGCGGTGGATCGCCGAGAAGGTCAAGAAGCTCAGGGACCGCGACTTGAAGATCAGCGGCTTGCAGTTCGGCTACGAAGTCCGCGCCCAACGGCCCACGGCCTTCGACGTCGCCCTGGGAAGCCAGCTTGGAGTGGGAGCGTATCGGGCCCTGGCGGAAGAAGGCCTCGACGGCGTGATGGTTTCCGTCAGAGACCAGCTCGAACTCGATTACAAACCCTTCTTCAATCCAAAAGACCCCAAGAAGAGCCTGGTCGACCGCAAGACACTCCGGGCGAAGACTCGCCTCATCAAGCCGGGCGAGGGCTTCCACCAGTTGGCCCGGTATCTGGAGATCCGGGTGAACGAAGAGCGGGGACAGGGGACGGGGAACAGGGGAGAGGGGACAGGGGGCAGGAATGATGATTGATGATCGGAAATCAACCAATGGGGGTTGCGCGGCTGCGCTTGCCCCTGTCCCCTTTCCCCTATCCCCTGTTCCCCACTTACAGCGTTCCCTTCGTGCTCGGCACGCCCGGGATCCGCGGGTCCGGCTCGACGGCCATGCGCAGAGCCCGGGCGGTCGCCTTAAAAACCGCTTCGGCGATGTGGTGGCTGTTGCGGCCGTAATGCACGACGACGTGCAGGTTCACTAGCGCGTTGGCTGCCACGGCCTGCCAGAAGTCGGCCACCAGCTCGCTGTCGAACTCGCCGATCTTGGCGGTGGGGAACTCGGCCTGGAAGACGAAATAGGCCCGGCCGCCCAGGTCGAGGGCGCTGGTGACGAGCGTCTCCTCCATGGGGAGCGTGAAGTGGCCGTAGCGTCGGATGCCCGCCTTGTCGCCCACCGCCTCACCGATCGCCTGGCCCAGGCAGATCCCCACGTCTTCGACCGTATGGTGCTGGTCGACATCGAGGTCCCCGCCGGCCTTTACCGTGAGGTCCACGGCGGCGTGCTTGGCCAAGAGGGCCAGCATGTGATCGAGGAATCCCACACCGGTGGCGACCTGCGACTTGCCGGCGCCGTCCAGGGCGAGTTCCAGTTGGATCTTGGTTTCGGCCGTTTCGCGCTGAACTCGGGCGGTGCGTGCCATGATGCTCACATGATCGCTTTGAGTCGGTCCAAACAGGCGTCGATCTGGTCGTCGGCGCCCACGCTGATGCGGAGTCCGTCGCCCCAGCCCGGATAGTCCATGTATCGGACCAGGATGCCCTCCTCTTTGAGTCGTTCGTAAAGCGGCTTTACCGGCTGTTCCGGATGGGTGTTCCAGGTGAAGTTGGCCTGCGAATCGACCGTCTCGAACCCCAGATTCCGCATCCCGACGGCGAGCCGGCGGCGGGTGGCCACGATTTTTTCCCGGTTCTCGGCAAGCCACGCCTGGTCGCCGATGGCCGCCGTGGCCGCGGCGATCGAGAGCGCGTCGCAGTTGTAGGAGTCTTTCACCTTCACGAGCTGCTCAATCATTTGCGGCTGCGCAACGACGTACCCGAAGCGCACGCCGGCCAGCGCGTACGACTTGCTCATCGACCGGGAGACGAGGATTTTTTCGTTCCGGGCGACTAGGTGCATCGAGTTCACGTCGGCGAAGTCGGCGTAGGCTTCGTCGACCAGCAAAGGGCACGGCAGCCTTTCGGCAAGCTCCAGGACCCGCTCCGGCGCGACGACCGTGCCGGATGGGCTGTTCGGGTTCGGCAAGTAGACCAGACGCAAGCCGTCGGCTCCGGCCGCGAAGCGGTCGGGAAGCGACCAGTCGGGTTCGAAGTGGACTTCTTCACTCCGGGCCCCCTGGATCTGGGCTAACGTCTTGTAGAGCACGTAGCTCGGATAGGGCAATCGGATCAATTCCCCCCGAGCGGCCAGGGCCCGCGTGACGATCGTCAGAATATCATCGCTCCCGTTGCCGCAGAGGATCCAGCCCGGCTCCACCCCCAACACCTCGGCCGCCCGGCGTCGAAAAGCCCCAGCCATCGGATCAGGGTATTTTTGAAGTCCCCGCCGCACCGCATCCTCGATCGCCCGATCCACCGCGGGCGAGGCCCGATACGGATTCTCATTCGTATTCAGCTTGACGACCTCGCCCTCTTGCGGCTGCTCCCCCGGCACGTAGCCGGCCATCGCATCAATCTCGGGTCGGAAGTAGCTCATGGCGAGGGATGAGGGACGAGGAATTGCTGGCGAGCTATGTGGGTTACCTTCCGGCTCGCGGCTTGCGGCCCGATCTCAGAACTCAAGGAACGATTTCAGCCGAACTGACGGCAAACGCTTCAGCCGTTGGGTGCGGGGGTCCACCTCGATGCCCACCGATTCCAGGGCCGTCACGCCGAGTATCGGTTCGACATCGTCGGGACCGATAATGATGGTCGAACCGACAATCTCCCCCATGAACTCGATCTCCGCGGTTGTGATGTCCATCCTCTTTTCCGATCCGTCCGCAAGCTCGTAGGTTCGCTGCGCCTTTGGCATCAAGCCGATCTCTCGAAGATGCTTTCCGGGCACAAGGCAGTCGACCGCGCCCGTATCGACCAGAAACAGCCCTTCCCAGGTTCGCTCAGGCTCGGCGGGATTCCGAACCGTCACGGTTACGTGCGTCATGCCCATGTTCGCTTCTCCCATTGGCTATCATCACTCACCGCTCATCCTCACTTCCACGCTCGCCCGATGGGCCGTCAGGCCTTCCTTGGTCGCCAGCATTTGGACGTCGGGAGCTAACTCCATCATACCTTTTCGAGTGAAGTGAAGGATACTGCCTGCCCGCAGGAAATCGTTCGACGACAGTCCGCTGGCGAATCGCGCCGTGCCGCTGGGGGGGAGCACGTGCGAGGGCCCGGCCGCGTAGTCGCCCAGGGCGACCGGCGTGTAGTTGCCCAGAAAGATCGCCCCGGCGTGCCGGATCTTCTCGACCAGAAGCTCGGCGTCTTCGGTGGCGATGTGCAGGTGCTCCGGCGCGATCTCGTCGGCCAAGGCGCAGGCTTCGCCGGCATCGCGGGCGAGAATCACCGCGCCGAACTCTTCCAGGCTTTGCCGGGCCAGATCGCCCCGTTCCACCTGTCGTAGTTGGCGGTCCAGCTCGGCCACGGCCGCGTCGAGCACGTCCTCCTCCCAGCCGATCAGGATGCTGGCCCCAGGCGCGTGCTCGGCCTGGGCGATCAGATCGTAGGCCGTGTACTCGGCCCGGGTCGACCCGTCGACGATCACCACCACTTCGCTCGGCCCGGCGATCGAGTCGATGTCGACTTCGCCGTAGACGTGCTTCTTGGCCAACGCCACGAACAGGTTTCCCGGGCCGACGATCTTGTCGACCCGCTTGATCCCCTCGATCCCGTAGGCCAACGCGGCCACCGCCTGGGCCCCGCCGAGCCGGTAGACCTCGCGGATTCCCAGTTCGTGGCAGGTGGCCAGCAGGTCCGGGTTATAGGCCCCGAACTTCGTGGGCGGGGCCACCACGGCCAGCTCACCGACGCCGGCCACCTGGGCGGGCACGGCGGTCATCAGCACCGTCGACGGATACGCTGCCGCTCCGCCCGGCACGCAAATCCCCACCCGATCCAGCGGCCGGTATCGCTCGACCAAGTAGCCCTCGGAGAGGTCCACGCGGACATCGTGGTGCAAGATCGCCTCCTGGAACCTGGCGATCTGCCCGCGCACCCGGCGGACGGTCTCCACGAATTCCGGATCGGCCTCG
>JBDRTC010001118.1:0-2993 GCA_043824335.1 Planctomycetota bacterium
CGAATCGTTCGCCAAAACGGTCGCCCTGGTAGGCCAGATAGGATCCGACGGAAAACTTGGTCTCGAACTGGGACCGGATTTCGCGCGGCTCGAAGCGCTGGGCGCCGAACTTCTCCATCATCCCTTCGCGCGAGAGATAGGTGATGTGGCCCAGCATCCGCGCGATGCCCAGCCCGACCAGCGGCCCCCGCCCGTTCTCGTAGTACTGCCCGCCCTGGAAATTCGGATCTCGCAGGATGGCGTTTCGGCTGACGACGTCGAAGGCCAGCGCTTGGCTGGTCAGGCAGGCGGAAGTGGCGACGGGCACAGCGCCGACGATCCGATCGGAATGTTTGGCGGCCCAGACGAGCGCTATGTGCCCGCCCAGGGAACCGCCGATCACCGCCAGGAGTCGCTCAATGCCCAGGTGGTCGACCAGTCGGCGTTGGACTTCGACCATGTCGCCCACGGTGATCACCGGAAAATCGGCGCCGTAGGGCCGACCCGTCTCGGGATCGGTGCTGTTGGGCCCGGTCGTGCCGCGGCATCCACCCAAAAGGTTCGGGCAAATGACGAAGTAGCGATCGGTGTCGATCGCCCGGCCCGGCCCCACGGCGATGTCCCACCAGCCGGGATCATCGTCGGCGTCATGCGCGGCCACGTGCGAATCGCCGGAAAGCGCGTGGCAAACGAGCACCGCGTTGTCGCGCTTGGGGCTGAGCTGGCCGTACGTTTCGTAGGTGACGGAAACCTGCGGAAGCCGTCCACCCCGCGCCAACTCCAGCGGTTCGTCGAAAGTGACGTGGTGGGCGTACTTCAGCGGCCGGGCGTGGCGATCACTGTCGCTGCTTTCAAAGGAGACGGTCCCCATCGTGGATCAGTTCCTCACGTTTGCGACGCCTGGAGGGCCTGATCGAGGTCGGCCTTGATGTCGTCGATGTCTTCCAGGCCCACGCTTATGCGCACATAATCGGCGGTGACCCCGGCCGTTCGCAACTCCTCCTCCGTCTGCTGGCTGTGCGTGGTCGACGCCGGATGGATCACCAGCGTTTTCGCGTCGCCCACGTTGGCTAGGTGCGAGGCCAGCCGGCAGGCCTCGATGAACTTCTTGCCGGCCTCCAAGCCGCCCTTGATGCCGAAGCCCAGAATCGCGCCGGCCCCGTTGGGCAGGTACTTCTTCGTCAACTCACGATCGGGGTGCGACGGCAGTCCGGGATAGTTGACCCAGGTGACCAGCGGGTGCCCCTCGAGGAACTCGGCCACGGCCTGGGCGTTCTCGCAATGGCGGGGCATGCGCACGTGGAGTGTCTCCAGCCCTTGCAGAAACAGGAAGGCGTTGAACGGGCTCATCGCCCCGCCCAAATCTCTCAGCCAGTGCGTTCGGCAGGTGATGATGTAGCAAAGCTGCTCGACCGCTTCGAGGAAGACCGTGCCGTGGTACGACGCATCGGGCTCGGTGAACTGCGGCCACTTCTTAGGCTCTTTCGACCAGTCGAACTTGCCGCTGTCGACGATCACCCCGCCGATGCTCGTGCCGTGCCCGCCGATGAACTTGGTCGTGCTGTAAATCGTAATGTCGATTCCGTGCTCGAAGGGGCGGAAGAGAACCGGCGTGAGCACCGTGTTGTCGCAGACGACGGGCAGACCGTGCTCATGGGCGACGTCGGCGATCGCCTGGTAGTCGAGCACGTCGTTCTTCGGGTTGGCCACCGATTCGATGTAGAGCGCCTGCGTGTTGGGCCGAACCGCCTTGGCGATGTTTTTCGGGTCGGTCGCGTCGACGAAGGTGACGTCGATCCCCAATCGCTTGAACGTCTGGGCGAACAGGGTGATCGTGCCGCCGTAAAGGGCGGCGGCCGAAATGATGTGCTGGCCCGAGTGGGTCAGGTTCAACAGCGAAACGGTGATCGCCTGCTGCCCGCTGGAGACGCCCAGGGCCCCGATCCCGCCCTCCAACGCGGCCATGCGCTGCTCGAACACGTCGGTGGTGGGATTCATCAGCCGCGTGTAGATCCAGCCCATCTCCTTCAGAGCGAACAGGTTCGCGGCGTGCTCGGTGCTACGGAAGCAATAGCTGGTGGTTTGATGAATGGGCATCGCCCTGGAGCCGGTGTTCGGGTCGGGCTGCTGGCCGGCGTGCAGGGCCAGCGTTCCCAGGCCGCGGAATTCGGGTGGTTGAGAATCCATCGGTCGAACGTCCTTTTTTTCTGAACGGGGCAGAATGTCAAGTTTTCCCAGTCTCAAATGGCCAGAACCCGTTGATTTTAATGCCCCACGGTTCCCCGGACAATGACCGGGGCGACAGAAACTGCCCCCATTCCCCCTGAAACCCAACGGGTTATGTGATGTTTGTCGACCCGTTGAGAAATTTGCCTCGATCGCCGAGCGGCACTCTATCCAAGATATTCCGGCTCGCCGCCCGGCTTCCACTTGATATTGCAGCCAAGACTGGGCGTTTGGTCTTCGGGAACGGGCAGGCCCGTGAGCACGGCGTCCAGCGCGGCCCGGAGGTCCTCGCCGGTCGCTTCGACGCCGCTTTGCGGACGGCTCGAGTCCATCTGCCCGCGGTAGACCAAGAGCTGCTGCTCGTCGAAGATGTAGAAGTCGGGCGTGCATGCCGCCTGGTACGCCTTGGCCACCTCTTGCGTTTCGTCGTACAGGTAGGGGAACGTGTACCCGCGGAGCTTGATCTCCTCGGCCATTTTGGCCGGAGAGTCGTCGGGGTAGTTGGCCACGTCGTTCGAGTTGATCCCCACCACTGCCACGCCGCGCTCCTGGTACTCCTTGGCGAGCCGGGCGAGCCCGTCGGCCACGTGCTTGACGAACGGGCAATGGTTGCACATGAAGATGATCAACAGGGCCGGGGCGTCTTCAAAGTCGGAGAGCGAGACGAGGTTCCCCTCGGCGTCGGGGAGCGAAAAGTCGGGGGCCGGCGTCCCCAGCGAGAGCATTGTGCTGGCAGTTTTCACCATGGCGGGAGTCTCCGTCGGGTTTCGCTGTGTGGAACCACTGTC
>JBDRTC010001119.1:0-5971 GCA_043824335.1 Planctomycetota bacterium
CCGCGGTCCGTGGCCGAGGCCTTTGCCGCGTACGTGGAGCGCCACCGCGAGCGCCTGGGCCCGGAGTGGGCCGCGGCCCTGCTGGCCTTCGAGCGCTACGCCCGCCACGATAACGCGGAGCGCTCGATCGCCCTGTACGAGCAGGCGCTCGCGCAGGCCCCTCCGTGCTTCTACGTCGAGACCTGCCTGGGCGACCTGCAGCTCAACGAGTTGGGCAACGTCCGGCGCGCCCTGCACCACTTCCGCGCCTCCGCGGATCTGGCCCCGGACCTGGCCATGCCGCGCTACAGCCTGGGCCTGGTGCTCCACCTGCTGGGCGTGTTCGAGCAGTCCCGCGAGCAGTACGAGCTGGCGATCGAACTCGCCGGCGACGACGGCCGCGACCTCGAGGTCGCGGCCCGCGCGTCCTTCAACGTGGCGGTGCACCACATCAACCGCGGGCGCAGCGCAGAGGCCGAGCCCCTCCTGCGGCGGGCGCTTGAGCTGATGCCCGACTACCCCGAGGCCAGACGGGCGGCCGCGGCGCTGGGCCTGGACGGCGATCCCCTGGCCAAACTGCGAAGTCTGCTGTTGGACAGGATGCGGCGATGAAGCGCGGCCGGCAACAGGGACCGGGCGGAGACGCCCCCGTGTTCGCGGTGCAGAGCTTCTCCGTGCCCACGCATCTGGCCGGCGAGCGCGTATTCACGGCCCAGGCCGAGTGCTGGTCCAACCGCGTGCTCGACGTGCTCGGCGGCCGCACGCCGTGGGAGGCGTGGCACGCCGGCGAGGGGCGGGACCGGGTCGAGGCCTGGCTGCGCGAGCGCATCGGGCGCTTCAACCCCGAGCTCGAACGGTACCGCGCCGTGCTCGACCTGGCCCCGCCCGCGCTTGGCCGCCGGCTGATCGAGGCGTACGAGCGCTCCGGGGGGATGCTCAACCTGTTCGCCGAGCCGGTCGGCGAGGACGACGACGAGCAGTGGCAAGCGCTGGTGCGCGAGCGGCTCGAGCAGGCGGAGCCAGCGGACAGCGGTGCCCGGGCCCGCGCCGAGGCCGAGGTCAGCGAGACCTGGAACGACATGCCGAGCGAGCTGTTTGCCATGCTCACCCCGGGCCAGGTCTGGGCCGGCGGCGGGGAGCGCGAGGCCGAGCTGATCACCGAGTTTCTCAAGGAGCACACTGAGGAGATCGGGGAGCAGGGATTCCCCTCCCGCGGCGAGGCGCTCAAGGCGAGCCTGATCTTCCTGCGCCGCTGGCAGCTGCAGCCCCGCCGCTCGTCGGACGGACGCGCGCCGGGTGACGCGATCCGCGAGGAGCGGCAGCGGATCCTCGAGCGCAGGCGGCTGGTGGCCGGCCGGTAGGCTGCGGAGCCCGGCCCGGGAGATCGGAGGGAGCGCGATGGAAGCGGACCACGAGCGCGAGGGCGACGACGAGCTGCGGCCCTTCCCGGTCGGCGCCGCGCTGCTGGCGCGGGCGCTCTCGTGGGTGCTGATCGCCCTGTTCCTGGTCCTGCTCGCCGGCGTGATCGTGGCCGCCGCGTACGGCGCGGGCCTGGTCCTGTCCTGGCTGCTCGGCCTCACGCCGGTCCAGGCCCTGGCGGCGGTGCTCTGCGCCGGGCTCGGCGCGGCCCTGGTCGCGGGGGTGTTCTCCCTGTCCACCGACCTCGACACCATCGGCGAGCTGCTGTCCGAGATCAACGCCGCGGTCCGCGGCGAGCAGGGCCGGGGGGTCTCCCTGTCAGAGCGGGAGCGCGAGGAGGTGGTGCGCCGCCTGCTCCGCGCCCTGGAGACGGGCAAGCTCAAGGATCCGCCCCGCCGGCGCGGCCGGGGCCGGTAGCGGGACCGGCGCTCCCTGCACACGACGAGCTGATCGAGGGCATCCGCCCCGGCCCGGCCCCGCTCCCTCTGCCTCCGCCGCTTCTGGCAGCGCCCCGGCCGAACTCCCCGCCGGCCGAATTTTTTCGGATTTTCTCGCCCCGAACACGCAACAAATACCGCCCGCCTGCCGAGTATGATCTCGGAGGTGGGCTGTGGCCGCGACCTGCGAGGCGCCGGACACGACTTGGGCCCCGGCCCTGTACCGCCAGGGCGCGAAGCCCGAGGAGACGATCCTGTATGACGTGGTACGGCGCAACCTCGAGACGTACCTCGCCCAACGCGAGGCCGACCCGGACGCCGAGCCCGTGCCGGGTTACGTGGAGCGGACCCTCCGCGCGTACCTCAAGTGCGGCCTTCCCCAGTGGGGCGTGGCCCTTGTCGTGTGCGAATCGAAAACATGTAACCACTCGTTCTCAATACCTTTCTCGTGTTCTTGCAGAGGCCCTTGTCCCCGTTGCAGCGCACGCAGTCAGGCCCGCACCGCGGCCCACCTGGTGGACCACGTGCTGCCCCGCGTGCCGATCCGTCACTGGACCTTCAGCTTCCCCAAGCGCGTGCGCTACTTCCTCGAGCGCGACCACGACGCTGCCTCGGGCGTGCTCCGCGTCTGCCTCCGCGCGGTCGAGACCCTGCTGCGAAAGCGGAGCCCGGGTGCGCCGAAGGGCGCGCGCTACGGCGCCGTGGTCAACGAGCACCGCGCCGCAAAAGCACTCACGCCGGACTTCCACTTCCACGCCCAGGTCACGGACGGCGTGTTCGCAGCAGACCCGGAGCGCGAGGGCGAGGCCAGGTTCTTCGAGGCCGTCGATCTGACCGACGAGGACGTCGCCGCCCTCGAGCAGACCATCCGTTGCCGCGTGCTGCGCTTCCTCGGGCGGCATGGTTACCTCGACCATGCCGCGGTCGAGGACATGCTCGGCTGGGAGCACTCCGGCTTCTCGCTGAACGCAGGCAACCGTGTAGAGGCGTGGGACCGCTTCGGGCTCGAGCGCCTCGCACAGTACGCGGCCAAGCCCGGCTTCGCGCTCGGCCGCCTCGAGCGCGCGGACCCGGACACTCTGATCTACAGGCTGCCCAGGCCCGCGCACGACGGCTCCACCTTCGTCACCATGACCCCGATGGAGCTGATCCACCGATTGACACGTCTGATACCTCCCCCGCACAAGAATACGATCCGCTTCTGCGGTGTTCTTTCCGGGGCGGCGAAATTACGCAAGGCGGTGGTCGCGTCCGCCGGACCCGCCGCCGCGATGCAGCTCCAGCTCGAGGAGGCCGCTCGAAAGATGGGGCTCGAGCAGGAGCATGACACCGCCGGCGAGGAGGGGCACTCCGCGGTCGCCGTGGAGGTCGGGGACGAGACAGCCGATCCCGAACCGCCCAAGCCAAAGCGACGCCTCTCCGCCTACCTCTGGGCCATGCTGATTGCTCGCGTCCTGGGCGCGCTGCCGTTGCTATGCCCCGTGTGCTCGTCGCCCATGAGGGTCAAGAGCGTGGTGACCGACCGCGACGAGGTGCGCCGCATCCTCGAGCACCTCGGCCAGCCCACCGAGCCCCCGAGGACCGAGCCCGCCCGCGGACCGCCGCAAGGAGATTTCGAGATGGACCAGACCGTCGGGCTGCCCGAGGACGACGTCTGGTCGTAGCTTGAACCACCGCAGACAGCCGAGGCCATCCACGCGGACCCGAGAAGGCCCGGATGGAGAGGTGCGTGCGCTCCACCGCGGGAGGGGTTCGCGGCGGACGAGGATCCGCAGCGCAGGTCAGGTTCCGCGCGCTCGCGCTTGCCCGATCCGGTGCTCGCGTGATACGCATACATCCGAAAGGGCCGTCATGTACACTACGGATATCCAACTGGGGCGCGAGACCTTAGCCAATCCCAAGGGCATGATCATGATGAATGGACCAGACTACATGACAGGTCCATACTTCAACTGGGTGGGTGAGAACAAGGTCTCAGCTAGCCTGGTGGGAGGTCCCCAAACACGTATTCCTGAACCTTTCGTGTTGTACGGCTACCCTGGTGATATGGATAGCTTCAAGATCTCAGGGGCTGAATACCATGCTGTGCTTCCGGATGGGCGCAGCCAGCTATACTCAAGGGTAATGGACAAGAACGAAAACCCTATCGCGAACATCGATGTGACTTTTGATGTTGAGGAGTCATACGCTGGTCCCGGCAGATACTCGATAGTCCCACGCGCGCCCGAGTGCACGTTCCATGATTATGATACTCGTATGATGCAGGATACACCTCCCTTTGTTGACAAATCACTCGTGGGCCACTATGCCACACTCACGAACGCAGATATCACCGTCAATACATATTCGGAAGCAAAACAGAGTCAACCATTCTCTATCCTCCAAGAACCCCACACGACAAAAACCGCATTCTGGGGTGATGCCAATCTCGGGGTCTTTGGTTCGAACATGTTGGCTGTGTTCACGTATATCAATGCCAAAGCGGAGTACGAATCTAATGTGAAATGGTTGAAGGAAACGCCGTCACCTCCTCCACTTGATGCGTACTGGGGCCTCTTCAAAGTAGACGGTCGTTTTCTTATCCGGACGACAGCTACAACGTCGTGGGGAGGACATTACAAAGACAGTTTTGCTAGGGTCGGTCAGGAACCTGTCAGGCGTTATGGCTTGGTTGGTCAGGATGATGCGATAGCCTTCAACATATATCTCACCGAAATCACCTATCATGGTAGTTTCGTGTATAACACCGATTCCTACTGTATTGACTATGCATCTGCACAAGGAGAGGTTCCCCTAGAGGTTGTACCGAATGTATTCGATGAGTGGGCCGTCAAGTTCAATATTTGGCCTAAAGAGATGATAAACAACACACTTGCATTCCCGCCTGACGAGGGACTGGCATACGCTGTTGGCGACACCGTCTTCGCAAATCGATTGACGTTTGATTTCAAGGACCCCGGTTACGCAATTCACCAGGAACTTAGCGCAACAGTCGGGATGCTTATTCAACAGCCGGAGGGTTCTGGTAATCTCTCTTGGGCGCCTGTATCTTGGCCTGTCTCTTGGTACGAGACGGGAAAGCACTCCAGCGATGAGATGAATTTCGAAGTCACGTTGCTCGATATAGTCATTGGGCAGACGCAGTCCAATATTCTACCCGCCATTCCAGTTATCGGAGGCCGAACTGCTAATGATGCCGAAATACCGATCAGCATCGTTAGTCCGGAAGGGTATGAAATAAAAGAAGTGGAGTGCCGAATTGTGTTGCCCGGTAATCCTCCAGAATGGGATTATGTATTGCTCACTTTACCAATCTATCCATATCCTGATGCAGCATCGAATACCAGCATCGACAGAAGAACTGGATTGGTTACATCTTCGTACGTGAGTAGGATTCCAGCAGGAACGAGATCGTTTCGTCTGGAGGACGGGTATGTTCGAGTGTCTGTCAACAGACTGCGACCTTCTGCGGTTCATTCGAGTCCCAAGCTACTTAATTTACTTGTAATTGACATCGACGTCGATACCAACATGGACGGAGATTTAGACAATGACGACCACCGAGAGACTGAGAAACGTGGTCTGATTTTGTATGTAAACAACGACTCGGATGCCGGCGGTGGTGCGATTGATAACCAAAATAGTGTGATAGATGGAGCTGTAGATAAGAATGACATGAAGGAGTTAATAATTCGTAAAATGGACTCACTACCGAATAATTGGGCTGTAAATCTCAGAGTTTCAGAGAAAAACCGGATTCGCATTTTCAACGAGAGCGATGTAGCTATTATAGGGCCGGATGCAGTGATCGGCGGTCCTGGAATCGATGACGCAAGTATACCAAGGAATCAAATTCTTAGTGGCGATCTGGTCTACTTGATAGAGGGTGTCGATGTCGGGCACGTTATTATGCGATTAGTGGTTCTCGATTCCAATGGTAATGAGGTGGATGCCGATGAGGTAAGAGTTGTGGTAAATGTTGATAGAAAACCGGAAGACCCTGACCCTAAAAAGGCGGGTTATCGAACGGTAAACAACTATGTGGGCGCATATCATCCTTTAGTTGGTGTAGAGGGCGTAGAGGCTATGCTAGAAGGTAATCGGCCGCCTATTTCTTGGGGAAAGCCGAGGGAACT
>JBDRTC010001120.1:0-12201 GCA_043824335.1 Planctomycetota bacterium
CGGGGGATGGGAGGGAGGACGTTACTGGATCAACAGCTCCACGCTGGTGGGCCGAAGCAACCTTGCCCTGGCGCTGGTCTCCGGCTCGAAAGAACCTTACGGCGACAATCTCGATCCCTTTGCGGTCGCCGGCAAGCACGGTCAGGAAGCGCCGGAGACCGCCGCCCGGTTCCTCCTCGACCTGTTCCTGCAAGGCGACGTGGAGCCCGGCGTCGCCGATGCCTTGGTGAAGACCGCCGCCGAGTCGGACGGCGATGCCTCGCAACGGCTTCGCCGGTTCGCACACGCCGTGGCGACACTGCCCGAATTCCAGTTGGCCTGAGGAGCGTCTGAAAACGCAACACTAACCCGAAGCGCCAGCGAGGGAGAAACACGCGATAACGCTGGTCCTCGCTGGCGCTTCGGGTTAGTATGAACTCCGTTGGAGAGAAAACCATGTCACACTCACGACGCGACTTCTTGAAGACTTCGCTGGGCGCTTCGGCCCTGTTGTCGCTCTCGTCCGCCGTGCCGGAGTTCCTCGGCCGCTCAGCCATGGCGGCCGGGCTGGCAGGAGAGACCGGCGATACCATCCTCGTGTTGATTCAACTCTCCGGCGGAAACGACGGGCTGAACACGGTCGTCCCCTACGACGATCCGACGTACGCCAAGAGCCGTCCCACCTTGCGCCTCCCGGCGGGCGAAGTGCACAAGATCGACTCTGAGCTGGGCTTTCATCCGCGGCTGGGGGCCTTCTCGCGGCTTTTCAAGGAGGGACAACTGAGCGTCGTCCAGGGAGTGGGCTACCCGAAATCAAGCCGCGACCACAACGGCGCCATGCGCGACTGGCACACGGCCCGGCCCGGGGAGGCGAGTTTTCCGACCGGCTGGGTGGGCCGGACGGTCGACCATGTTTCGGCAGCCGGCGAAACCGGCGTGCCCGCGGTGTTCGTCGGGCCGGGCCCCCGGCCCTTTGGCGTCAACGCCCAGAAGGCGATCGTTCCTTCCGTCGACTCGCTCGAGCAATGCCGCCTTCGCACCATGCCCGGCGCCGGGGGCGACGAGGCCCAACGGCGGCAATTGGCCCAGGCGGCCGAGCTTCCCAGGGCGGTCCGGGACAATCCACTTCTGGATCATCTCCAGAAAAGCGCGCTGGCCGCTTATGCCGACAGCGAGAAGATCGAGGCGGCCGTCCGGGCTGGGGCCTCCGCCGGCGGCGGGGATTACCCGGACTTTCCGGCGGCCGGGAAGTTCCGCACGATCGCCCAACTGATCCGAGCCGACGTGGGGATTCGGATCTATTTTTCCGAGTTTGGCACGGGCGGGATCGGCGGGTTCGACAACCACGCCAACCAACTCGGCAACCACTGTGCCGTGATCTCCCAGCTCTCCGATTCGGTGGCGGCGTTTGTGGACGACATGAAGCGGAACAAGCTCCTGGACCGCGTCCTCCTGGTGACCTTGTCTGAATTCGGCCGCACCGTGGCCGAGAACGGCCGCCGCGGCACGGACCACGGCGTGGCGGGCCCCATGTTCCTGGCCGGAGGTAGGCTGAAAGGCGGCCTGGTCGGTTCCCACCCGAGCCTCACCGATCTGGACGGCGGCGCCCAGAAGTACCACACCGACTTCCGCCGCGTCTACGCCACGCTGCTCGACCGCTGGCTGGGCATCGACAGCCAGTCGGTGCTCGGCGAGAAGTACGAACCGCTCGACGTGTTCGACGTCTGATTGCCGTTCTCGTTAACGGCGGCTGAAGAACAACTCGGGGACTGTCCCGATTTTCCCGCAGGGAAAATGGGACTGTCCCCCTCCCACGCCCCGGGTCGCGACGGCCGACCGTGCATCCTCCCCGGGGGACGCAGCCCCCGGGCGTTTGTTCGATCAATCCCTGCACGACCAGTCGCGTGCGTCTCTACCTCGCCAAACACTTCCGCATGTAGTCGATGCTCTCCCGCGCCAGGCGTTCCGGGCCCGGCGTGTAGTCGAAAACCTCAACGGAAACCCAGCCGCCGTAGTCGATCTCGCCGAGCGCCCGGAAGATCGGCACGAAGTCGAGTTCGCCGAACCCCGGGCCTTGCCGGTTGGGATCGTTGGCGTGGAAGTGGACCAGGTGCGAGCGGTTTTCCGCGATCAACTGGGGGATCGGCTTCGTTTCGGTTGACATCGCATTGCAGTCGAGAATCAACCGGCAGCGGGGCGAGTCAACCCGCTTGACCAGTTCGACCGCGTCGGCGGCCGTGTTCAAAAAGTCGGTGGCCCCGGGCGAAAGCGGCTCCATGGCCAGCAGCACGTCCTTCGCTTCCAGTGTCGGGAGGACGTTGCCGATCACGTCCGCCGCGTACTTCATGGCTTCACCCCGGCCCACGCCCGGCAGGAGGTTCCGCTGCTTGGGCGAGCCGAACACGAGCAGCTTCCCTCCGAGATCGGCACAGAATCCGGCCAGGGCGGCAAGATACTGGGTCGTTCTTCGGCGGGTTTCCGCTTCCGGGCCACTCAGGTGGAGCCCTTTGGTTCGGGCCAACAGCCAGTGGAGTCCGACGATCTTCAAGCCCGCCTTCTCGGCCTGCCGCCGGATCTCTCCTCTCCGCTCGGATGAGACGTCGGTCACGTAGTCCGAGATCGTAAACGGCGCGATTTCAATCCCCTCGTACCCACACTCGGCGGCAAGCGCAAACGTCTTCTCGAAGGGCCAGTCTCTGAAAGTCTCGTTACAGATGGCGAACCTGGGCCGGAACTTCGCCGCCGCGGTCGACTCGGCGGCAGGCACCCTCGCCCGGGTGATCCCCAGTGCCGTGCCGATACCGGCCGCCGTGTTGCCAAGAAACCTGCGACGCGTTTGACTCGGCATGACTTGCTCCCTTTGCATCTGGGCGTTCTACAAAACCGCGACTCCGGCCACGGATCGGGTGGCTGGGGTCGAGCTACGAGGAATGAGCAGCGAGCCCCCAGACGACCGCCCTCCATTGTAAACAGTCCGGCCCGTTGGCGTCGAAGGAATCGGTCGATTATGATAGAAGCCGCTCTTCACCGGATTGGAGGGAGGGAACGATGTTCAAGCCGCGTTGCTTCGGGTTTTTCGTGAATGCCCCGCTTGACGACAGCAACTTCGAGGTCTCCGGCGTCAAGAAGGTCATCGCCGGCGCCGCGGAAGTCTACAAGCTCAGCGGAGCGGAGGAGAAACTTCGCGCGGTCTACCCCGACAGCGCCCACGATTTCCCCGACCCGGTCCGCGAAGAGGCGTACCAGTGGCTCGACCGTTGGCTGAAGTAGGAGTACGCAACATGTTCGCATCGCCTGGAACGAGAATCATGCACCTGGCCGCAGCCTTCCTTCTATTGACGATCGCGTCCGCCTCGGCCGGGGAGGACTGGCCGCAGTTGAAGTTCGACAGCCGTCGCTCGGGGAACGTGCCCGACCGGAGCGTCGCCCCGCCGCTGGGCCTGGTGGGCGCCGCTGCCTTGACCGACGCCGTCTTCACCGCGCCGGTGGTGTCCGACGGGCGGGTCTTCGTGGTCGACGGCTCCGGGGTCGCCTTCTCACTCGACGCCGACACGCTCGATCTTGTCTGGAAGCACGCCACGCGCGGCGGCCCGGCCAACGCGAACAACGTCTCCTCGCCGGCAATCGCCGGAGGGTTCCTCCACTTCGGCACGACCGCCGGCATGTACTACGTGCTCGACGCGGCCAAGGGGACCGTAGTCCGCGAGATCGCCTGCGGCGAGCCGATCCTGAGCGCGCCGGTCGTCTCGGGCGGCCGTGTCTACTTCGCCACGCTCGGCTCGCAAGTCTACGCGCTGGAGCCCGACGGCGCGATTGCGTGGACCTGGGACTTCGTCGCCGAGGAGATGGACTTTTCCGGCGACCGTTGGAGCGGCGCCGATTGGCTCAAGCACAAAGAAGGCCGCGTCACCTGGGAGGACTCCTTCTGCTGCTCGATGAACCTGGCCGCCGACGGCAAATTGGTCGTGCTACCCGCCGGCGGCCGGACCGTCTGGCTCGAAGACCTCGGCACTAGCGCCAAGGTGCGCGCCGTCGGGTTGGTCCCGCCGCTTGCGGGCAAAGAGTACCCGGCCACGTTCGGGCAAAGCATCGGCGAAGACGGCGCCGTCTACCGGCAGTGGCACCGGCGCGACAACGTCGGCCGGGTCGATATCCTGAAACTAAACGTCTCCAACGACGAAGTCACCACCGATTTCGTGCCCGATACCGAAACAGCCATCAACCTGCCCGGCCTCTTGAGCTTCTCGTCGGTGAGCCTGCGAGGGAAGGACGTGTACCGGTGCCGTCCGCAGATCGGCTTTGGGTTCTGCCGGCACACGCCCGGCGAGGAGGAGCCGCTGCAACTGGGCGGGTACCCGTCGATCGCGCCGCCGATCCTCGCCGGCCAATACGGCGTGTACGGCGGGCTCGACGGCCGGCTCTACGTCGTGCCGCTTTCCGGGAGCGGTGAGGTGTGGTCGTTCCAGACGGCCTTCGGAAGCCCGATCTCCGCCCCAGCCTGCGTGTCGGGCGGCCGGGTCTACTTCGGCTGTGAAGACGGATACCTCTACGTCCTGGGCCCCGACGGCAACGCGCCGCTTCCCTCCCAAAACCTCGGGCTGTCGGAGATCCGAACTCCGTTGTCCGGCCAATTCGCCGGGCCCGAGCACGATTGGTTCACCAACCACGGCGACCTGGCCAACACGAATGCGAACGATCAGGGGGCCAGGCCGCCCTTTCGGATCAAGTGGATTCGCCGCTACGAAGGCACGTTCAAGCACCTGCCCGTCTGCGGCGGCGGCCGGATGTACACGCACACCTCCGAAGGTCAGATCTTCGCCGTCGAGCAGGAGACCGGCCGGCTCTTGTGGCGTCGCTACTGGCCCGACGTCCACCTCTCGTTCACCGCGCCGCTCTACCACAAAGAACGTCTTCTCTTACCCCAGGCGGGGATGAAACAGTCGCGGCTTCGCTGCCTGGACGCCAAGACCGGCAAGCTCCTCTGGGAGGCCCCGTTCACCGGATCGCCGAGCTGGAGCCGGCAGGCGCCGCCGGTCGTCCACAAGGGCCTGGCCATCTACATGTTCGGCTCCGGCCGATTCGCGCCCGAGGGAACCGCAAAGGTGTTCATGCACAAGGGCACGCCCCGGCCCGACCCCGAGGGGCGCGAGATCTCCGCCTGGATCTACAGCCACAACAACCCCTACTACGCGGAAGACAACAAGCCGTTGATCCGGGCCTGGAACGTCGAGACGGGCGAGGTCGCCTGGGAGCGGGATTTCTCCGATCTCGGCTCGGGCGGCAACGACTCGGGGCTCTGCCTGATGGACGACAGGCTCTACTACTCCACCTTCTTCGGCTACGCCCCCAAGCGGCGCGGCGAGCCGGGACCGAAGGGCGTGACCGCCGCGCTTGACCCGACGACCGGAAAAATCCTCTGGTCGACCACCGACTACTACGTGACCGCCGGCTCGACGATTTCTGGAAAAGACGGGCGTCTCTACCTCGGCGGCTACAACAAGCCCAACGAAAAGACCGAAGACCGCTACGTCTGGTGCCTCGACGCCCGCGACGGCTCGCTCGTCTGGCAATCGGAGCCGGTCCGCTCGGCCGTCAACGTGATCACCATCGGCGAGCACGCCATCTTCTCGAACGCCTCGGGCCGCGACGGCCACGTGATCGACAAGGAGACCGGAAAGATTCTCTCGCGGTTCAACTACGGCTACGCCTGCACTCGGTTCACCTTCTCCGAGCCCTACGTGATGGGCGCGAACATGGACATGATCGACCTCTCCGACGGCAACCGGCTCGTCACCACCGGCCCTGCCATCGACAGCCGCGAGTGCGTCGGCGGCATCGTCTCCAACGGGCGGATCTACTACTCGTCCCAAGCCAGCGGCCTACAGGTCTCCCTCACCTACGGCGACGAGGCGGCGGCGGCATCACCGCCCTGGCAAGTCCGGTAGGTTATGCTTCAGCATATCACTTGTGCTGTTGTTTACACGAGGGCTCCGCGTCGGCGCCCAAGGATCTCGCGAGAAGTGACGTTTCCGTTTAGCTGCCGCCGGTACGGCGGCTTCGGTTGCGGCAGAGTATTCCTCTGCATGCCGCCGTACCGGCGGCAGCTAAACGATCGGTGGCTCAGAACCCGGCGGCTTTGCCCTGAACGCGGGGATCGTGGACGCCGATCAACCCGCCCTCCTCGCCGGAAACGCCGATCGCCTGGCCGGTGCCGACGGAACGGGTGAGCTTGACTTCGTGCCCCAGCTTCTTTAGCGCGGCGACGATCGCCGGGTCGAGCGAGGTCTCCGCCACCAGCTTGTCGGGCTGCCATTGGTGATGGATGCGTGGGGCCGCAAGCGCGTCGGGCAGGTCCATGCCGAGGTCGAGGTGGTAGAGGATCGTCATCAACACCTGGCTGATGATTCTCGGGCCGCCCGCCGCACCCAGGGTGAGGATCGGCTTGCCCTCCTCAAGCACGACCGTGGGGCTCATGCTCGAAAGGGGGCGTTTACCCGGGGCGATCGCGTTGGCCTCGGCGCCCAGGAGCCCGAAGGCGTTGGGAGCACCGGGGGCGGCGGAAAAATCGTCCATCTCGTTGTTGAGGATCACGCCCGTCGAGGGCACGATGACCTTCGAGCCGAACCCCATGTTCACCGTGGCCGTGATCGCGACCCAGTTGCCCTCCGCGTCGGCCGCGGCGACGTGCGTGGTGTGCTTGCCAAAATGGTCCTGCTCGCTCCGCGGCGGCTCGCCGTGCGTGGGCACGGCGGCGACCTGGTCCAACTTGATCCGTCCGGCCAGCTTCGCGGCGTAGCTCTTGTCGACCAGTCCGCGGGGCACTTGGGCAAAGTCGGGATCGCCCAGCCAGTGGGCCCGATCGGCAAACGCCAGCTTCATCGCCTCGGCCACAACGTGATAGAAGAGCGCGGCATCCTGCTCGTAGAGGGCCTTCATGTCAAAGTGTTCCAGCACGTTGAGCATCTGGGCGACGTGAACGCCGCCGGAGCTGGGGGGCGGAAAACCGACGACCGTATACTGCCGGTAGCTCGTGGTCACCGGCTCGCGCATCTTGGGGCGGTAATCGGCAAAATCGCCGGCCGTAACGAGCCCGCCGTTAACGGACATCCACTGCCCCACCTGCCGGGCGAACGGGCCGCGGTAGAACCAGTCGATTCCTTGTTCGGCGACCGCCCGATAGGTTCGGGCCAGATCGGGCTGCTTGAGCACCTCGCCGGCCTCGTGGGGCGAACCGTCGGGCTTCAAGAGCGCGGCCCGCGAGCCCTCGAAACGCATCAACGTCTTCGCCGAATGCTTTAGCGCGCCAGCGTAGGCCGGCTGGAGTGCAAAGCCCCGCTCGGCCGTGTCGGCGGCGGGAACGAGCAAGTCGCGCAAAGGGAGTCGGCCGTAACTGCGGACGGCCAGATCGTACGCGGCCAGCGCCCCCGGCACGCCGGACGCGAGCGGCCCGGTGAGGCTCAAATCGGACTGCGGCTTGCCGTTGCGGAGGTACATGTCGCGAGTGGCTTGTGCGGGCGCCGTTTCCCGGCCGTCGATGGCCACCAGTGTTCCGTCCGCCCGACGAATGAGGATGAAGCACCCGCCGCCGATCCCCGCGTTTCGGCCGTCGACCACGCCCAGCATGAGCGCCGCCGACACGGCCGCGTCGACCGCGTTGCCGCCGCGCCGGAGGGCGTCGATGCCGGCATCCGTTCCCAACGGATGCACCGCGGCAACCGTTCCGCTTTCAGCCCGGGCGCGCTCACTCGGAACCGCCGCGCACAAAGCCGGCAACAGAACCCACGCAAGCAGGATTGCCCGGGACCGTCTCTTTCGGCTCACGATAGGACCTCGGCGTGTCAAGGCGTGCCGGCTCGTTCCGACAGACAGACGTGCGTCGGCCAGTATAGCACGGGCGAGAGCCGTCTTGAACCTTCCAGGAGATTCAGCAGACACATGAAGCGGGTACTTGGCCCGTCAATCCTCAAGAAGGTAGAATCGTCGGTATGAGACCTTCGTGAAACGGATGACCTGGAGCCGGAAGTCCGACCCGGCCGGCAAGACGCCATGTTCAGCTCCGGCACAACATGCGAGGCGCCCGCGAGCTTGCCCAGGCGTTTGGCCAGCGCCGTCAGGCGGCGAGTTCGGTATGCCTGGTCGCGCGTGACCAGGCGGCAAGGTCGGCCACCGGCCGAAGCAGCGCTCGAGTGGCTGATCCGCTCCGACACGGGCGAAGGCATCCCGGCCAACTCCGCGGAGTCGATCGGTTGCCCGGCCGTAACCGCGGCGAGCATCGAAACGGCTTTGGCGTTCGGCTGCCGCGACGAGGCCCGGCGTTGGGCCCGCTGGCTCGTGTCGATCCAGCGGCCCGACGGCTCGATCCCCGACGCCAGGCTAGCCGCCTCCTCGTTCGAGAACACGGCCCAGGCGGTGCGGGGTTTTTTGGCGATCCTCGACGACTTGCCGGAAGTCGAGGAGGCGGCCCGGCGTGCGTGCCATTACCTTCGCTCCTGGATCGATGACGAAGGCCGCGTGCGGCCGCCCAGCGACGACCATCGTCCCAACCCGGGCGACCCCGTTGCAGACGAGCTTCCCTATCTTGTCCCCCTGCTGAAAGCCGGGCGCCGCTGGTCCGTTGCCGACTGGACGACCGCCGTTGATCGAGTCGTCGAGTGCTGGGCAGGGGACACCAAAGCGTTTCCGTGGATGGAATCCGTGGGCGGCATTGCCAGGCACGCGGAGCAGTATCTTGAGCATGGCCGTAGCTTCGCGGCCGAAAAAATGATGGAAGGAATCAGCACCGTGCAGCGGCGCGACGGGGCGGTCCCGGAGAGGCTCGGTGCCGGTCCGGTTCTCGGCACCAGCCTGGCGCTTGCGGCCATTCTGTGGTATCGGCTCGGTGGCCGGGTCCAGGGCGATCGCGCCATGCGATACCTTGAGCGACGGCAGCTCCAATGCGGCGGGTTCCGAGGGGGCTGGGGATGGCTTGTTCCTGGGAGTCTGCGTCGTGAGAACCCCTGGACAGCCAAGCACTACCTCGACGCTGCTCTCTTGCAAGTTCGCGCGGCGTTCGACACCGACTTGCCAATTTGTCCCGACCCCATTCCCTCGGCCGACGGGCGCGTCCGGGCGGTCCGTGAGTGGCTCGAATCGCTTTCGCCCGACGCGCGCGTGGCGGACGTCGGTTGCGGAATGGGACGCTATTTGCGGCATCTGGTCGGCTGGTTTCCCCGGGCCCAATGGACCGGCATCGACGTCTCCCCGGCGATGCTCGATTGGCTGCCCGACGGAGTAACCACCTGCCAAGGGAGTCTCTTGCGAATTCCCGCAGTGGATGGGGCTTTCGACGGGGCGTTCGCCGTCGAGTCGTTGGAGCATTCGCTGGTGCCCGAGCGGGCGATCGGCGAGTTGTGCCGGGTGGTTCGCCCCGGGGGCCGGGTGCTGGTGATCGACAAGCACCGGGCGAAGCAGCCCCTTTCGGAGCACGATCCCTGGGAACGCTGGTTTCTGCCCGAAGAGCTGGCCGGCTGGCTGGGCCGCTATTGCGACGACGTCAGCGTCGCGCCCGTCTCCCACTCCGAAGGCCGGGGCGGCCACGACCTCTTCCTGGCGGCCCAAGGCACGCGTAAAATGCGAGCATGTGCGGACGATTCACCTTAAGAGCGCCGGCCAGCGTGGTGGCCGCGCAGTTCGGCCTGTTCGAGATGCCGCCGTTCGCGCCGCGGTTCAACGTCGCGCCGACGCAGCCGGTGGCCGTGGTGCGATGCGCATTCGATGAGCCGAAGCCCCGGCGGGAATTGGCGTGGCTGCGGTGGGGCCTGATCCCCAGTTGGGCCAAGGATCCGGCGATCGGCAACCGCATGATCAACGCCCGGGCGGAGACCGTGGCCGAGAAGCCGGCCTATCGGGCGGCCTTCCGACAACGCCGGTGCCTGGTCGTGGCCGACGGTTTTTACGAATGGCAGCGCTTGGGAGCCCGCAAGCAGCCCTACTTCATCCGCATGCGCGACGATCGGCCCTTCGCTTTCGCCGGGCTGTGGGAATCGTGGCAGGGGCCGGAGCAAGGGCCCGTCGAGTCGTGTACCTTACTCACAACCGAGCCGAACGAGCTTTTGGAGCCGATCCACAACCGGATGCCGGTTATTCTGGCTGCGGACGATTACCAGCAGTGGCTTGATCCGGCAGTCCGGAAGCCCGAGATGCTTGAGCCGCTACTGCGTCCTTTTCCCGCCGAAAGGATGATCGCCGATCCCGTCAGCACCTACGTCAACAGCCCCACCCGCGACGACCCCCGCTGCATCGACCCCATTTAGCCCGCCGTGAACACGCGGCGGGCCAAATGGTGCGGGCGGGAGGCAAGAAAGGCATCGGCCGCAAAGTCGACGTAAACCATGCAGTTTCTTGAGGGCAGCGGGCCGCCGCGAAGCCCCAGGGGGAAGGGCACCCTTCTTCCGAACTACCCCATGGGTTGACACCCAAGCTATGACAGACGAAACTCATAGGTTCGCGTTGTACGAAACACTCCACCAGTTGTCCCTCCGAGTCTGAAGATCATTGAGGTTTCAAGATGCAAGTTATCATTTCCGACACGTACGAAGAGCTGAGCAAGGCGGCCGCCCAAACTGTTGCCAGCACGCTTAATTCCAAGCCGGACGCCGTGCTGGGGCTGGCCACCGGCGACACGCCGCGGGGGCTCTACAAAGAGTTGATCCGGATGCACAAAGAGGAAGGGCTCGACTTCTCCCAGGTCACCACCTTCAACCTCGACGAATACGTGGGCCTCTCGAGCAGTCATCCGCAGAGCTACCACTATTTCATGAACGAAAACCTGTTCAAGCACATCAATATCCCGCCGCAGAACGTCTATATCCCCTCGGGAAGCACCGACAACTACGAGGCCTTCTGCAAGTGGTATGAGCAGCGGATCGCCGATTGCGGCGGCATCGACCTGCAGGTGCTGGGCATCGGGGCCGACGGCCACATCGCCTTCAACGAGCCGACCAGCTCCCTCGGATCGCGCACCCGAATCAAGACCCTCACGAAGCAGACCATCGAAGACAACGCCCGATTCTTCGACAACCCGGACGACGTGCCCGTCTATGCAATCACCATGGGGGTGGGCACCATCCTCGAAGCCCGAAAGATCATCCTCATGGCCAACGGCCGGAGCAAGACCGGGGCGATCGAAGGGGCGATCGAAGGGCCCGTGACCAGCATGTGCACGGCCAGCGCGCTGCAGCTTCACGAAGACACCATCTTCTTCCTCGACCGCGACGCGGCCGCCGGCCTGAAGATGCTCGAATACTACGAGTGGGTCCGGGCGAAGCTGCCCGGCGCTCCGCGAGGGGCCTGACGGTCCGTCTCCGGACACCACTGGTGAAAGTTTCTCAGGGAGTTCCTTTTATGCGACTGATTTTGTTGGATCGCCCGGGCGATAAGCGATTTCATTTCTATCCGCTCGCTTTGAGCCGGCCGATCTGGGAGTTGCGGTGCGGCATCACTTCGCTTGCCGACAAGCTGATCGCCAAGACCGGGGCCCGAGACATCGCCTGCTTCGTGCCGCCGTACATGGCGGAGGTTTACCGCGCGGGGAGCACGTGGCCGGTCAACGACCCGGCGTCGCTGGCCGGCGACGACCTCCTGGTGGTCAATGGCCGCGTGAAAGCGTCGGGGTTTGGCGTCGAAACGACAGGCCCCAGCCGGATCGCCACGGATGCCGACGGCGAGTGCCTCTACGCCCGGATCGCCAAGGAGGACCTCGCCCGCCTGAACACCGATTCCATCGACGCCCTGCTCGATTCGGCCGGGCAGTCGCTGCCGGCGGCCGAGGGCGAGGTGGCCACGTGGAACTACACGTGGGACCTGGTGCTGGCCAATCCGGGGCAATTGACGGAGGATTTCGCCGCCGCCGGACGGAGCGGGATCGAGGGGACGGTGGAAGAGCCCAACGCGATTCGCGGCAGCCGGAAAGACGTTTACATTGCCCCGGGCGCGTTGGTGCACCCCATGGTGGTGCTCGACGCGGCCGAAGGCCCGATCTACATCGACGAACAGGCCGAAATCCATCCCTTCACCCGGATCGAAGGCCCCTGCTACATCGGCAGGAAGACGATCCTGTTCGGCGCCAAGTGCCGGGAAGGGAACTCGATCGGGCCGGTCTGTCGCGTCGGGGGCGAGGTCGAGGAATCGATCATCCACGGCTACTCGAACAAGTACCACGACGGCTTCCTGGGCCACGCCTAT
>JBDRTC010001121.1:0-5028 GCA_043824335.1 Planctomycetota bacterium
CCTGGATTACCCAAATTTGGTGGCTGCCACCTTTTCTTCCCTTTTCTTCCCCTTTTCTTCCTTCTTCCTCTCCCACCTTTTCTTCCTCCCAAGCCGGGATTCGCAACCAGAGATCGTTCCCGCGAGGTCAGATCACCTTGACCATCGCGTCGATGAGGTCGTGCGTCAGGAGGCCGTGCGGGCGACGGAGACCGCTGCCGCCGTTTCTTCGTTTACGCTCACGGCCGGGGGCTTCTCGATTACGTAGGTGAGGTTGCTGTGGTCGGCGGCCAGCTTCCGCAGGGAAAGCAGGTGAATGGCCAGCATCAGCAATTTGACCGGAAGGGCGAAGCGGCCGATCGCGTTGAAAAAATCGTTGGAGCCGTACTCGGCCTTGATCGTCACGCCCTGCCGGACGCACCAGCCGTGAATCCCTTCCCGGGAGACGACTGTTTCGTGCATGGTGGGGAACGGCCCGAACCCGGGTTTGCCGGCGTTCTTGCTGCCTTCGAGCCACCTCTTGTAGAGCACGTGGACCCAAAACGGCGTCGCTCGGGTGAGAAACCCGTAGACGGACCCCCGGTCGGGTATTCGGAGAATGAGGATTCCCCCGGGCTTCAGCCATCGCAGGAAGTTGTCCAGCACGCGCTCGGCGTCTTCGACGTGCTCCAGCACGAAGGAGTTGTAGATCACGTCGTACGTCTCTTCGGCAAGCGACACGGTGCGAAGGTCGCCGACGATGGCGTGGTCGAGGTCACGCTTATCGGTCTTGCGGAGATTCAGCCCCGCTTCGTCGACGTCGACGCCGGTCAGCACGTAGGGCACGCCGGCCAGGTCGAGCTCCCACGAGTTCCCACACCCGGCCTCAAGGATGTCGAGCGGCTCGGGGGGCGCGGCCTTCCGGCGGATGTGTTCCTGCAGGATTTCGGTTTCCTTCGCCAAGGAGTCGAGAAGCTTCATTTCCGGGGGGCTGCAAAGGTTAGAGGTCATTGCTTTTCCCGTTTGCTGAGTGGTTCGCCGATTGTCGATCGAGTCGGGGCCGGTCGGAGTGTCCCGATTACGTCAGGAGCGGCCGATAAATAACTTCCCGGTTTGGGAGGGGGACAGTCCCATTTTCCCTGCGGGAAAATCGGGACAGTCCCCGAGTTATTCTCCGGCCACCCCTTAGTATAGGTTTTGCCCGGACGTTCCCGGCGTGATCCAGCGGTCGCGACCCGTCGAGACTCCACTCGCGATGGGGGTTCCGATTGCTCCGGATACCTTGAGTCTGCCGGCCCTTCGCGCTGGTGTCCGCCTGTGTTACGCTGGCGGCATGAAGCCAGACGCAGCGAACCTGACCGGCCGGCTTGAGCTTGCGGTGGCGGCCGCCCGGGAGGCGGGCGAGATCACGCTCGGATACTTTCGCCGCGACGACCTGAAGATCGATCGCAAGGGAGACGATTCCCCGGTCACGGCGGCCGACCGGGAGGCCGAGGAGCATCTGCGCCGCCGCATCGCCGAGGCCTTTCCCGACGACGCGATCCTGGGCGAGGAGTTTCCCGATCGGGCCGGCACAAGCGGCTTCCGCTGGATTCTCGATCCGATCGACGGCACCAAGTCGTTCATCCACGGCGTGCCGCTTTACGGCACGCTCGTCGGGGTCGAGCGCCAGGGCGAGGGGGAGAGCGTCGTGGGCGTGAATTTGATCCCGGCGCTGGGCGAGTGCGTCTATGCGGCCAAGGGCCAGGGAGCGTGGTACGTTTCGGGCGACGCCCCGCCGGCGCCGGCCAAGGTGTCCGACTGCCCCCGCCTGGCCGAAGGGCTCTTTCTGACCAGCGAGGTCTCGAACTTCGACAAGATCGGCCGCCGCGACGTCTACGATCGCCTCCAGGCCGAGGCCCGAGTCACCCGAACGTGGGGCGATTGCTACGGATACCTGCTGATGGTCACGGGCCGGGCGGACGTGATGGTCGACCCGATCATGGAGGTCTGGGACGCCGCCGCCCTCTTGCCGATCCTCGAAGAGGCCGGCGGCACCTTCACCGACTGGCAAGGCCGCCCCACCATCCACTCCGGCCAGGGCATCGCCACCAACGGACGCATCCTCGACGAGGTCCTCGCGATCGCACGCGGGTAGCCGCATGTCTGGCCAGGCCGCGTGGAGCGTGTGATCCAGACATCAGGCCCGACTTCGAGCCCACGAAATACCCCGCTTGGTCTCCGCGTTGCAGTCCAGAGGAAGGGGTGATTGCGTAGTTTGAGTCGTTGGAGTAAGATGTGGTGAATGGATAGTGGAGCGAGGTTTTTCGGGCGTAGCGGAATGGGTTTCTCATAGGGAAGGGAATCGGCCGAAGCGATTTTAGGGTTCCGATTTGAAATGGCGGTACATCCGTGGTAGGCTGTCCAAAGGGGATAATCCGCAAGGTTCGCAGAGGGCTCCGGCCCGGCGGCCACAGCAGACATTTCTTGACCGGGGAAGCCGATCGCCGCGTGGGCTTCCCCACAAGATACCCACCTTTGTTCCCCCCCGATAAGCCCGCCTCGATCGGCGCCGCCCCCGAGTTGTGAGGAATGTTGACGAACGTGGTGTCTCCGAACCGGGAGCTAGAATCACCGTGCATCTGGATCATCTGCCCGGGACCTTCTTCGGTCCGCCCAATCTAGTGGAAGTGGTCCGCCATCGCGCGCGGCACCAGCCGAACGACACTGCGTTTGCCTTCCTGGTGGACGGCGAGAACGAACGGGTCCACCTGAGCAATCGAGAACTCGATCGCCAGGCCCGCGCGATCGGCGCCTGGCTGAAATCGTTGGACTTGGTCGGCCAGCGGGCGCTTTTGCTGTATCCGCCCGGGCTGGAGTTCATTTCGGCCTTTTTCGGCTGCCTGTACGCCGGCGTGGTGGCCGTGCCCGTTTATCCGCCTCGCCGTAACCGCTCTCTAGCCCGGATTCAGGCGATTGCCGACGATGCCGAGGCGGCCGTTGCCCTCACGACCGACGTAGTGCTCAAACGCGTGGAGCCGCTGATCGACGAAACGCCGCATTTGAAGGACCTTCCGTGGCTGGCCACCTGCCACGTCCCGGAAGGGATGGACGAGCGGTGGGAGATGCCGGACGTATACGGCGACACGCTGGCGATTCTGCAATACACCTCGGGCTCGACGGGCACGCCGAAAGGGGTGATGCTCAACCACGCGAACCTGATCCACAACTCGGCCGCGATCGCCTACATGTTTGAGCACACGCGATCCCTGTTGGGCGTGTTCTGGTTGCCCAGCTATCACGACATGGGCCTGATTGGCGGAATCCTGCAGCCGCTGTACATCGGTCGGCCAAACATCTTGATGTCGCCCATGGCGTTCCTGCAAAAGCCTTTCCGTTGGCTTTCCGCAATCACCCGTTTTGGAGCAACCACGAGCGGCGGTCCCAATTTTGCCTATGACCTGTGTGTCGAGAAGGTGACCCCCGAGCAGCGGGAGCAGCTCGATCTGAGCAGTTGGAAGGTCGCTTTCAACGGCGCGGAGCCGGTTCGCGAGGAGACGATCGACCGTTTTGTGGAAGCGTTCGGGCCGTGCGGTTTCCGGCGCGAGGCGTTTTTCCCCTGTTTCGGTCTGGCGGAGGCCGCCTTGATTGTTTCCGGAGGGTATGCCGGCGAGGTCCCGCAAATCCGCTCGTTCAACGCGGCGGCCCTGGGCGACCGGCTGGTGGTGCCTTGCACGCCGGACGAGAACGGCGCCCGCAATCTGGTCGGCTGCGGCCAGTCGGTCCTCGACCAAAAAATCGTGATCGCCGACCCCGACACGAGAACAAGCTGCCCCGAAGGCCAGATCGGCGAGATTTGGGTGAGGGGGCTCAGCGTGGCCCAAGGGTACTGGCGCGGGGAAGAAGCTACCCAGACGACGTTCGGGGCCCGGCTGGACGACACGGGCGAGGGCCCCTTCTTGAGGACCGGCGACCTGGGATTCCTCGATGACGGCGAGCTCTTCGTCACCGGTCGCATCAAGGATCTGATCATCCTGCACGGGGTGAACATCTATCCGCAGGACGTCGAACGGACGATCCAGGAAAGCCACGACAGTCTGCGCCTCGACTGCGGCGCCGTGTTCATCGTCGAGACGGACGGACGCGAGCAATTGATCGTGGTCCAGGAGCTCGAACGCCGGACCAAGGGCGATCTTAGCCCCGTATTCGACGCGATCCGCCGGGCCGTCTCCCGAGAACACGAGCTTGCCGTGGACGCGATCGTCCTGGTGAAGGCCGGGAGCATTCCCAAGACTTCGAGCAACAAGATCCAACGGCACGCCTGCCGAGAGGGCTATTTGAACGGGTCCTTGACCGCGATTGGCCAGTGGGCTGCCGGCAAAGCGGACGATGCGGCTCCGGACGATGCCGACGCGGCTCAGGCTGCCGCCGCTCAGAAAGGGGCGGCGACAAACGGACAGCGCCGGCCGCGGGGGAAGGACGCGAAGCAGTCGCCCGCCAAACCGCGAGGGCAGGACCGCTCGGCTGCGGCCGATGCCCGCGGGTCGGCGGCCGCGTCGGCCGGCACCGCGTCGGCGTTGGGCAACGGCAAGCTGACTACCGATCTGGTGCTCGATCAGGTCCGCCGCGTTGCCGGGGACCGAGCGGCCGGGCTGACGCTCGACTCGGCGATCACGGAGATCGGGCTGGATTCGCTGGAGCGGATGGAGATCATGGCCTCGCTGGAAGAGCGGTTCGGAGGCCGGTTCCCCGAGGACATTCTGCCGGATCTGGAAACGTGCCGCCAGGTGGTGGCGGCCGTCGACAAGTACCTGGGCGGCAGGCCGCGTCCCAAGGCGACCCGTGCTCCAGACGCCGAAATCCCGGCCGAGTACTACCAGTTCGACCAGTTTCCCGAGTACGCCAGGTTGAAGGAGCAGCTCGATCTCTTGGACTCCAAGGGGCTCGGGGGTCTGTTCTTCACGGTCCACGAGAGCGTGACCAACGACCGGACCGTCATCGACGGCCGGGAGATGATCAACTTCTCGAATTACAATTACCTGGGGATGTCGGGCGATCCGGTGGTCACCGAGGCGGCCCAGGAGGCCGTGA
>JBDRTC010001122.1:0-3453 GCA_043824335.1 Planctomycetota bacterium
ACGCCTGCCTTGCGTGCTCCTCTTCCTTCCGCCAATTCGTCCCACGTAATCTGCCGCTTCTGGAGGAGTTCTTGGAAGAGCCGCTCGCGCACGGCCCGGGCGGTCACGTCACACCAGACGACTAGCGCCGTTTCGCGTGGATCTCCCTCCGGCCGAGACGGCTCGGCCGTCGGCGAGGCATCGCGCTTGCTTCGCTGGCCGGCGACCTCTCGACCGGCGGCCGTACCGTAGCCGCCAGACTGTCCCCCCCCCCATCCCGCCCGCCCTGCCCAACGCTGACGGCCGGGGCGCGGTTTTCATCGCCGGCGCCGAATCGGGGCGAGCCGCGGCCGGAACCGTGACGGAAGACGGGGCTCCGCGCGCCGCCTCCAACGTCATCTCAGGCACCGCTCCTTTGCCGACGACGTAGCGCTCCTCCTCTTCTCGGGCCGGCTCGGCCGCAACGGGCATGTCGGCGAACATCTCGCCTGCTTCGTCCGCGGCCGCTCCCATCGGCGGTGCCATCTCCGGGGCCGACTGAAATTCCGCGACTTCGTCCGGCGTTCGCATGGCGATCGTGCCGTCGCTCGGCTCTTGCGACACGTCCGGACCGAACACCATGAAGAGGAGAGCCACCGCCACGGCGACGCCCGGCCAGACCAGATTCCGCGGCCGGGCGACCCGCCGCAGTAGGGCGCGCCAGGAAGGCCCTTCCGCTTGCGTTGCACCCTTCACGCCGGGGCCGGCCGGGGCCGGTTCCGAGAGCATCCGCCGCTCGGCCCGGCGCAGCACCCGGGCGCTGATGTCCTCGCCGATCCGATACGTGGGAAGTGCCTGGAGCGAAGCGCTCAGCGCGCGGAGTTCGTCGACGAGTTGCCGGGCGGCCGGGCTGGCGGCCAGCAACCGTTCGACCTCCGCCTGCTCGTCGGCCGTAAGCTCGCCGTCGAGGTAGGCGCTAAACAGTTCGTTTTCCGGCACGTTTTTCATCACTCATCCAACGTCAGCACTTCTTTGAGTTCCTCCCGCAACTGCAATCGGGCCCGGTGAAGTCGGCTTCGAACGGTGCCGATTGGCAGGGCGAGGATCTCCGCGATGGTTTCGTAGCAGCAACCGTCAATCTCCCTCAACACGAGCACCGAGCGATACTCCTCCGACAGGCCCGCGATGGCCTCCCGGACCTGTCGACGCTGTTCCTCGCGTTCGGCCTGATCGTCGGGGCCCGGTTCCGTGTCGACCGGCTCGGTTCCGCTCGACTCCCGGGCGTGCTCGACCGACAGGGCCGGCTTCTTTCGCCGCCGCTGGCTGATCGCCTTGTTGAAGGCGATCCGGTACAGCCAAGTGTAGAACGCACTGGACTGCTGGAACGTGTCCAACTTGAGGAAGGCCTGAACAAACGCTTCCTGGACGGCGTCCAGGGCGTCTTCAGGGCAGCCGAGCACGCGCAACAGCGTGTTGTAGAGCCGGTCCTGATACTTCCCGACCAACTCACCAAACGCCGCCGGCTTGCCCGAGAGCGTCTCTTCTATCAGTTGGGCGTCGTCGCTCACAGCCGATCCACTGATTTGGACGCGTTTGAAAGGCCGAAAGTTCCCCCGGCGTTCCGGCTGACCGGGAGCTGCTGGCTGCCCCATCCCCAAATCATCCCGTTCCAGGGGCGGGTTGTCAAACCCATGTTACAGAGTCACTTGCGAAGAACGCGGATGGGGCCCGGCTCCCTATTAACGAAAAACCGCCGGTTGCGTTTCACGCGCCCTTAGACTATTCGGAAAATGGCCCTTGCCCGGCCGGGGGACAGGCCGCGAACCGCAATGCCCCCTATGTGGAGGGTGCGTTCCTGGACGGAGAGGAGTGTTGTCGGTGGCGGACACTGGTCGGCCGGCCCGCTGGGAAGTGCCCTCGATGGGCGGCAGTTCGCTTTCTTCACCGGCGTCACGCCGCAAATGACGAGAGTTCAGCTTATACTAAGCTCCGTCTCAAAAGCCCAGATTGCGAAGGGTGGCTGGGGCAAAGCGCAGCGGTGCCCCAGTTCGTGAAGCCCTGGGGCTTCGCTAGGCTCAGCCGCCAGCCACCCACAATTTCAAATGCCACGAGGTACTACAATGGTGCCCTTACGACGGACGGGAGGACTTAAGATGGTCAAGCGATACCTGGCAATCTCCGCGGCGGCGTTGGTTTTCTCGTGGCCGTCGGCCGGTTGGACACAAGAGGCCAAGGACCTGCGGCTGGTGCCGTTTCCCAAGCAGGTCAGCTTGGAGCAGGGCGAGTTTCCGCTGGATCGCCCACTGATCTTCGAAGCCTCCACGGACCAGTGCGCATTGCTCGCCTCGGCGCTGGGCGACGAGTTGAAGCGGGCCGGCTTGCCGGCGCCCGAGGTCCGCGGCGTCGAAGGCGGCGCCCCGTTCTTCCGGTTGTCGACGAGCCCCGGCGGACCCCCGCCAACGTTCCAGTTTCGCAACGAGGCGACCGACGAGGACTACGCGCTTCGCGTCGGGCCCAACGAAGTTGTTTGCACAGCGCCCGGTCGAGCGGGCGTGTTCTACGGGGTCGAGACGCTCCGTCAGCTCATCCGGGCGAATCGTCGCGACGGCAGCCTGCCGCGAGTTGAGATCCGCGATTGGCCCTCGCTTCGCTGGCGGTGCTTTCAGGACGACATGACCCGGGGCCCCAGTTCCACGCTCGACACGCTCAAGTTCGAGGCCGCGCTCGGCGCCCACTTCAAGATGAACTTGTTCACCTATTACATGGAGTACCAGTACCGGTTCAAGAAGCACCCTCTCATCGGGCCGGAGAACGGCTCGCTGGAGCCGGAGGACTTGCGTGCTTTGGTCGAGTACGCCAAAGGGCGGCACGTCGACGTGCTGGGCAATCAGCAGTCGTTCGGCCATTTTTCGCGGATCCTCGAGCACGAAGAGTACGCCGACCTTCGCGAAACGCCGTCGCTCTTGTGCCCGGTCAAGGAGGGGTCGTACGAGTTGTTAGACGACATCTACTCCGAGGTCTGCCCGCTGTTGCCGTTCGAGTTCTTCAACGTCTGCTGCGACGAAACCTATGGCCTGGGCACGGGGCCGTCGAAGGAGCTGGCCGACGAGATCGGCGTCGGCGGCGTGTACGTGGGGCATATCCGCCGCATTTATGACCTTCTCAAGAACAAGTACCAGAAGCGGATGATGATGTGGGGCGACATCATCCTCGAGCACCCCGAGCACCTCGAAAAAATCCCCAAAGACACGATCATGCTCACCTGGGGCTACGGCGCCCGGCCGAGCTTTGAGGACCAGATCACGCCGTTCGCCGATTCCGGCTACGAGTTTTTTGTCTGCCCCGGCATCAGCAACTGGAGCCGCATCCTGCCCGACTTCGGCACGACCACAACGAACATCCGCAACTTTGTGCGTGACGGGGCCAAGCTGGGGGCCCTCGGCATGCTCAACACGGCCTGGGAAGACGACGGCGACGCCCTGCAAGGCTACAAGT
>JBDRTC010001123.1:0-2450 GCA_043824335.1 Planctomycetota bacterium
CCTGGATGTACCCGAAGAGTGGGACGACCCCTATCGGTTCTTCCGCTGGTAGGCGTCCCCACACGGTGAAGGCTGCGTGCACCGGTTATGGCTGCGTCAGTCGCGCCGGCTGCTTTCCTTGCCGTGTTGCCGCCGGTAGACTGCAGGCATGCTACGGATAGCCAGAATGGCAGAATCGGCTCTCGCGCCAAAAAAGCTCGCCAGAAACAGGAGAACTGACCGTGCATTCGCGCAACTATCCAGGCGTAGCTCACCACCGTTTGACTCCGGAGGATGCTATGTGCAGCCATGTGACGAGATCTCGACTCCCGGCAGCCGTTAGGGCGATCCTGCTTTTGACAGCGGCCGCTTTCTTGACACCAGCCATGGCACACGCGGCGGACACGTTCGAGGGCGACTTCTACTCGGGCCAGGGCGACGTGGAGTACCTGCGGCTCTTGGACGTCTCACGGCGGATGTTCTCGCCCGATCCCGAGTTTCAGAACGTTGCCATGCTCTACACGCCGGCCTGGAATGGGTTCGTCGAAGGACCTACCTGGGGAGCGTGGTGGATCCAGAACAGCTACGGCCCGACCTATTGTGGGCTGCCGGTGTTCGAGGAGCCGCTGACCACCTTCCTCCAGAACGCCCATGATCTGTGGTTCGACCAGATGGGCGACGGCAAGCGGACGTGGAAGCACGGCGGGATAGAGTTGGTGATCCCCGACGGGCAGCTCTGCGACGCCGCCAGCCCCGACTGGTTTATCCCCAAGCAGGGCGACGGCAACGTGGTCATCCACGACTGGGGCATGGAGTTCACGGCCGCGGGGCTCGTGATGCAGGCCGAGCTGTTACTGATCAGCCGCGACGAGAAGGCAATCACGCATTACCTTCCCCGGCTCCGGCGGTGCGCCAACTTCATCGAGTCGCGCCGTGACCCCGAGAACAACCTCTTCCTGGCCGGGCCGGCGGGCAACCTGCTGGCACCAAGCTACGCTGGCTGGAAAAAGCCCGACGGAACCTATGAGAAGGCTTACCTGGCAGGGCTGTCGATCACCTACATCGCCGCATTGGATCGGCTGATCGAGTTGGAGAAATTGGCCGGCAACCCGGAGAACGTCAAGCTTTACACGACCCGCCGGGACCTTGCGAGGAAGGGCCTGCCGCTTCTGACCACCGACGAAGGCTACTTTATCAAGTACCTCGATCCCGACGGCACGCGGCACGGCGTCTACGGCGCCGATCGGTACGGCTACTTCGAGGCCGTCGCGAACCACGACGCCATCTGCTTCCGCGTGGCCGGCGACGAGCAGGCGGAGAAGATCTATCAGAAAATCACCTCGATCCCCGGCCTCAGGCCGCACGACTTCATCATCACCAACTGCCCGGGTCTGGACGACATGTACACGCCGCCCACGGGCTGGTTGTGGAAGTTCGGCACGTGGGTCAACGGCGGCCACTGGTCCACCTGCGAAGCCCGCATGGTGATGGGTTACTACCGGCTCGGCAAGTATGACGACGCCCGGCGCTCCATCGAGCAGTTGATGAAGTTCGCCAGCGAGTTCCGCATGGATAATCCGCTCGTCGACTTCGGCGCGCGCGTCTACCAGCCCGACCAGCCGATCAACCTCTGCTACGACAGCTTCGGGCCGCCGGCGGCGATGATTCGCGGGCTGTTCGAGTACCTCTACCGGGCCGATGGCCTGGTGCTCCTGCCGCACGTCCCGCCGGGCATCACGCAGCTAGAGCAGCACTTCCCGATTCGCTTCGGACAGAAGCGGCTCTACCTGGCCACCACCGGAAGCGGCCCTGTCACGGCGGTCCTGGTCAACGGGCAGCCGTGGTCGTCGTTCGATGATGAATCGATCATGCTGCTTTACGACAAGACACCCCAGGAAGCGGTGATCCAGATCGGCCTGGGCGGGGCCGAGCCGGCACCGTTCACGCCGCGGAAGCGGGCCGCCGCCTCCGCGTTGCCGGACGTGCCGGAACTCAGCAAGATGACCTGGAGCCGCGAGCAGTTCCCGGTCATCAGCACCAACAAGCTGCCGCTGCGGATCGGGGCCGACAGCCTCGCCGGCAGCCGGTTTCTCGGCCGGATCGCCCGGGCGAGGGTCTTCCGCCGCGCCCTGACGGCCGAGGAGATCGGCGAACTGGCCCGCAACTCCACGGTCACCTTCGGCGACGACGAGGCCCTGGTGGGCGATTGGACGTTGGGCGCCGTGCAGGGCAATGTTTCCCCGAACCTGGCGGACAAAGACCTGCCGGCCAAGGTTGTCGGCCAATACAAGATGGTCGACGGGGCGGCCCACCCGGCCATCGAGCTTGCCGGCGAAGGCTACCTGGAGGTGGCTTGCGACGCCCGGCTCGACCTGGCCGACGGCGGCACGCTGGACGCCTGGATTTGCCCCAGGCAACAGGCGTCCGGCGGGGGACGGATTCACGACAAGAGCGTGGTTGGCACCTCCAAC
>JBDRTC010001124.1:0-5739 GCA_043824335.1 Planctomycetota bacterium
TCCTGGGATTCCGACGAGGCCGGGGCCCTCCCCATGGCCGTGGAAATCACCCTGTCAGTTATCCCCACCCGCCGTGAAAACGATCCGCTTTCTTCCCCGCAAACGTCGACGGACGCAACCGTGACCGAGGAGGAATCGTACCTCCGCTACCGGCTCATCGTCCATTTGCTTGGCGCCCAGGCTTCTTCGGGTGGGGAATCGTCAGGGGAGACGGAAGAATCGACCGAAGCGACGGAAGACGGGGAGTCGTCGGAGTCGACCGAGTCGACCGAAGAGTCAGGGGCGAGATCAAGCGAGGGCGAGTCCACTGAGGAGCAGTCGAGATGACGGGCCGCCGGGCAATTCCAATATCGAAAAAACGTGTGTCCGGCCGGGGCATGGTTCTGATCCTCGTGCTGGTGGTGATCGCCGTGTTGAGCTTGGGGGCGTTCACCTTCTCGGAACTGATGCTCGTCGAACGCGAGGCGGCCGATCTAACGGGCCGGCAAGCCCAATCCCGGGCCCTGGCCGAGTCGGGCGTGGAGATGGCACGGCTCTTTCTCGCCTCGGATGAACTCTCGCAAAACGACGCCGGGGGCTGGTACAACAACCCGGACCGGTTTCAGAGCGTCCTGGTGATCGACGATGTTCAAGCCCGCCACAGGGGCCGGTTCACTTTCGTTGCCCCCCAGGTCGAAGAGGGATACTACAGCGGGATCCGCTACGGAGTGGAGGATGAATCGACGCGTCTGAACCTCAACGCCCTCTTGCTCTTGGAAAAGTATGCCGAGGCGGCCGGTGTCGCCAACGGCGGCCGGGAACTCCTGCTGGGCCTCCCCGGCATGACCGAGGACACGGCCGACGCCATTCTCGACTGGATCGACTCCGACGACGAGATCCGCGAGTTCGGGGCGGAGATCGAGTACTACTCCTCGCTCGATCCCCCTTACGCGCCCAAGAACGGGCCGCTGGAAACGGTCGAAGAACTCCTCCTGGTCCGCGACGTGAGCCCCTGGCTCCTGTTCGGCGCCGACGCAAATCACAACGGGCAGATCGACCCGAGCGAACCGGACCTGGCCGACACCGCCGGCATTCTTGTCGAAGACAATTCCGACGGCTCGATGGACCGCGGCTGGGCCGCCTACCTGACGCTTTACAGCCTCGAAACCAACCTTCGCCCCGACGGCGAGCCCAAGATCGACCTCAACCAGGACGACATGGAAACGCTCCACGGGGAATTGGAGGAGGCCTTTCGCGGTCTTCCCCAAAGCGCCCAATGGGCGGCGTTCATCGTCGCCTACCGGCAGTTCGGGCCCCTGGAGTCCCAGCCATCCGACGCGAAGGTCGAGGCCGAGTACGGCGTCGACCTCTTGGATTTGTCGAAGAAGGGCGAGCACAAGCTGACAACGGTGCTCGATCTGGTGGGCAAGAACGTCGAGGTGAAAGGCGAAGGGGAGAACGCCGAGTCGACCGTGCTGGAAACGCCGTTCTCCGACATGCCCGGCATGATGTCGACGTACCTCTCCACGCTGATGGACACCCTGACCGCAAACCCCGCGGAGCTTTTGCCGGCGCGGATCAACATCAACCAGGCCCCAAGGACCGTGCTGGCCAACATCCCCGGCATGACCAGCGAGATCGCCGAGGAGATCATCAGCCGGCGCGTGCCCGACCGGGCCGCGGCCGACTCCGACCATCGACACGAGACCTGGATTCTCGCGGAGGGGATCGTCACGCTGGACCAGATGAAAAGCCTGATGCCTTTCGTCACCGCCGGTGGCAAGGTGTTTCGCGCTCAGGTGGTCGGGTACTTCGACGAAGGAGGGCCTGCCTCCCGGATCGAGGTGGTGCTTGATGCCAGCAAAAGTCCGGCCCAATTGATACTTTGGAGGGACCTGAGCCACCTGGGAGCCGGCTACCCCCTGGAGACCCTGGGTGTCGGAGCCCCCGATTGGTAGTGGTTCAAGTAGGAGATTTTGAGTAAGCTGGAGATATGGCACGATTCCTTGCCCTGGAATGGGACGACACCGAAGCCCGCGTGGCCGTGGCCTCGTCGCGCGCGGGCGGGATCGCGTTCGAGCATGCTTTCGCGGTGGACCTGAGGTCCGGCGGGCACCGACCGGGCACCACGCCGAGCGTGGTCGGGTTGGCCGGCGGAGCCGAGGCCGCCCCGGCCGACGCAGGCCCAAAGATCGCCGCCGCGTTGGCCGCCCGGCGTCTGGCGCGGATCGGCACGCTGGTGGCCGTGGGCCGAAGCGACATCGAGCTTCGACGCCTTTCCTTGCCGTCGGCCCCGGACGACGAATTGCCTGACATGGTCCGCTTTCAGGCGATGCGGGAGTTCAACGTGCTGGGGGAGGATTGGCCGCTCGACTTCCTCCCCATCGACCTCCTCGAAAAGACATCAACCGGGGCCCGTCCCCTCGGCGAAGGCGCAGACCAATCCCGGGACGTGCTGGCCGCGGCGGTCAATCCGGAGCTGGTCGGCAAGATCCGCGGCACGTGCCACACTGCCGGCTTGAAGCCGACGCGGTTGGTGCTCCGGCCGTGTGCCGCGGCGTCGTTGGTTTGCCGGCAGGGGGCCGCATTGCCGGGGCAGGTTCGCCTGCTGGTGGATCTCTCGGCCGACGAGGCCGATCTCACGGTCATCGTCAACCAGAGGGTGGTGTTCCTTCGCCGAGCCCGGTTGCACGGCGACCCGCTCACGTCCGCGGATGCCTCCGAGGCGTTGGTTTCGGAGATCCGCCGCACCGTGGTGGCCGCCCAGAACCAGTTGCGTGGGCCGCGCGTGGAATCGATCCTCCTTTGCGGCGCGGGCCCGGGGCACAAGGGCCTGGCGGAGTCGATCGGCGATCAGCTTCCCGCGCCCTTGGAATTGTTCGACCCGTTCGGCGCGGCCCGGGTGGAGGGCGACCTGCGGCGGAACCTGCCCGACCACGCCGACCGTTTCGCGCCCTTGTTGGGGGCGCTTTGGGACGAGTTGGAAGGAACCCCACATGCGTTGGATTTTCTCAACCCCCGCCGCCGCCCCAAGCCACCCAGCCGCCGCAATACCTACGCCGCGTCGGCCCTGGGAGTTGCCGTCGTGCTGTTGCTGCTCCTCGGCTTGGGCTGGCTTCAAGGGCATTGGCTGAAGGACGAAATCAAGCAGCTCGCCCAGGAGTCGTCGGACTTGGACGAGCCGGTCGAACGGGCCGAGGAACTTCAGCGTGCGGTCGACGAAATCGAAGGCTGGACCTCCACGGCCACCGACATCGTCTGGCTCGACGAACTCCGCTGGCTCTCGGAGAAGTTCCCCAAGCCCGAGGAGGCCATGCTCACCCAATTGACCTTGAGCGTAAGCTCGGGCAAAGGCGAGATGACGCTGGACGGGCAAGCCCGGAGCGTGGATGCCGTCACAAAGCTCGACGACGCCCTCCAGAGGGACTCGCATCGATACTCGCACCGGCTGGCCGGTAAGTCCAAGAGCGAAGACGAGTCAAAGAGACCCTATCCGGTGAAGTTCCGCTCCGTGTTGTCGCTCACGCCGAAGGAGGAGGCCAAGCCGAAAGAGAAGGAAGGGGAGCAGTGATGGCCTTGAAGAAGCGGGAAAAGATCCTGGCCCTCATCGTCGCCGCGCTTCTGCTGGTGGCGCTCGGCAGGTTTTTCTTCACAACGGGGTGGGGTCCTCTCAAGACGCTTGGCGACCAGCGCGACGAGCTGCGCAAGGAAGTGGACAAGAAGAACGACCGGGTGGCGCGGAGCCAAAAGGCCCAAGCGCGCCTGGCCGAGTGGAATCGCCGCTCCTTGCCCTCCGATCCCGTCGTGGCGCGGTCGCTGTACCAGAACTGGCTTTTGGGTCTGGGGAAGGAGGCCGGCTTTCAAGGCACGAAAGTCGACGTGACCGGCCAGGGCCGCGAGCGCGGAGGCGTCTACCGGGCGCTTCGCTTCACCGTCCAGGCTCGGGCCACGATTGAAAAGCTGACCGACTTCCTCTACAAGTTCTACTCGGCCGACCAGCTCCACCAGATCCGCAGCTTGTCGATTCAGCCGACCGTCAACTCGGGCGATCTCGAGCTGACCCTGGTCGTCGAGGCCCTCTCGCTCCCCGACGCCAAGCCCGCCCCCGAGGTGACCGTCAAGATCACCGAGGGCGACTTCGAGACCGTACCCGACTACACGCCCCAGCTCAAAGCGGAGTTGATGTATACCGGCACCGGGGGAAAATTGGCCCGCAAAGCCCAGTTCCGGCTCAAAGGCAGTCGCGGGTCGTCCGAGTTCACGTTCGACGAAGACGTTCCCCTGGACGAGGTCCGAGACGAGGTCAACGAGCAGACCCACAAGACGGGAGTTGTGGCCAACGTGAGCGGCGACAGGCTGTCTCTCGAGGCCGAGACGGTCGAGTCCGATGCCCCCTCCGAACGGTTGGCCGCTTCCACGCTGGACGAATACCGCAAGGCCATCGTCGAGCGGAATCTGTTCGCCCCGTACAAGCCGCCTCCCCCGCCCGTGGCGGAAGCCCCGCCCGAGCCCGAGCCGCCCAAATTCGACCCCGGAAAGCACGCCTATCTGACGGCGATCGTCGGGGTCAACGGCCGGCCCGAGGTATGGGTGGTCGCCAGGACCACCGGCGAGAGGTTCACCCTCCACGAGGGAGACTCGTTCGAGGTCGGCGATCTGCAGGCCAAAGTGATCCAGATCAATCGACGAAACGCCGAGATCGAATTCGACGGCCAGCGCTGGCTCGTCTCGATGGGCGACAACCTCCACGACGCCATGAAACTGCCAGACGGGTAGCGGGCACTCATTACCTCATCGTCCGGCGTTGCCGGCTGATCCGCTCTGCCTGACGCTTGACGCCCGGATCGGAATCCTCGGCCGCGATCCGCTCGACCGCTTCGAGTAGCGCCGGGTCGCCCGTCGTGGCCATCCGCCCGATCGCCGAGCGCCTCACCTCAGGGTGCTCGTCGCGGCTGAGTTCCAAGAGCCAGGGTACCGCGTCGATGCCGGGCAGTTCTGTCAGCAGCCGGACCAATCGCATCCGCGTTTGGGGGTCCGGATCGAACATCTGCCGGGCCAGGGCGAGATGGGTCTCCGTGAAGCCGCGTCGGGCCAACTCGGCTTGGGCCGCGGCCACTGTCCCATCCTCTGGTGACCGGAGCCGCCGCATTAGCTCGGCCGTGTCGACTCCCGACGCCCCGTCGAGAAGACCCAAAGGTCTCACCAGCGGCTGTTTCGCCCCTCGGGCGTCGTGGGCCGGGCCGTTCGCCGGCCCCGGGCCCCCGGACGGACCGTCGGGCTCCGGAAGGCGGGGCACGGGTTCCATCTGCGTTGCGAAGGGCTTGATCCCATCGAGGCGCCGGGGCTCGGCCAGACGGGAGGTCGCCAATCTGGGACGCTCGGGCCGGTCGGGCGGCGATCGGAGAGTCTCCCCCGGGACGATCGGAAGTCCGCCGCCAGGCAAGGCCGAAAGTCCCTCGAGCGGGACACCGGGTGGCTCAACCACGACGCCTCTCAACGGCCGCCGGTCGGGCGTCGCATCGGCGGAAGAATAACTCGGGGAATGTTCCGATTTTCCCGCAGGGAAAATGGGACTGTCCCCCTCCCAAACCCGGGCAAATTCAACCGGAAACGGACTCTCGGTCAACAGTTGCCGCGGGTCGCTTGCCGCCCGGAACACCTTGTCGCAGCAAGCGATCACTTCGGCCGGATCGACGACCTTGCCGTCGAGCGACCATGGCCCAAGGATCCGCGCGGCCAGATCGGCGGCGTCGGCTCGAG
>JBDRTC010001125.1:0-2319 GCA_043824335.1 Planctomycetota bacterium
CTACTGTGGAACTTCGGCTACCGGAAAAGACAAACAACGTTCACCCAGATTCAGGAGCGCGAATTCAACGTTTCGTCGTAGTTGCATCGATCTCCCGTCCGCCGGGCGGGAAGATCCTCGCGGCGCGAGGCCAGCCCTGCACAGATCCGTGGACTCGGCCACTTGAGCCGAGCGTACGTCTGATTGAGGCGGCCGCTGTGATGCCCGCGTTGGCTCACGCCGACAAATAGACAAGACTTTTCTCATCGCGGAGCCGATGGGGAAAGTCTTGTCTAATCGCATGACGACTGGCCGCGGAGAATCCTGATGTTAGAATCTCTCCCAGGATCTCTCCTTAGCCTCAGATAGGCCCGGCGGCACCGACACCCGACGTGACAGGGTGAGGCCGTGCGATTGACACGGCAGTAGAGGTTCCCATACAACGATCTCCTGGCAAGCACCAGACCTTACTATGCAAGACTTTTGGCAACTGCTTCGCGTAGGACCGTTGGCCGCGGTTCTGTTCTCCATGGTCGCGGCCGCCTTCATCGGGGGAGAGCCCCCCATCGCTTGGCCACCGGTGGTCCATTCGGTGGTCGGTACGGCTCTGCTCATTGCCTGCCGGAGCGGCCGCGATGAATCAACGCCTGGAGAGCCGATCCGACGCCAAAATGAAGCGGACCTCGCGACGGCCGCTCCCGGCAGGAAGCCTTACCGCGGGTCAGGTCACGTCGGTTGGCATGGCTAGCTCGGCAATGGGAATCGTCTATCTCGTCTCGTTTGTGGGTGTGGCCGCGGCGGCGACCGCCATGTTGAGTTGGATCATCTACGTCTTGGTATACACACCACTGAAACGCGTTACGGCCTGGCAAACACCGGTCGGCGCCATCGCCGGGGCGATGCCCATGTTGGTCGGAACGGCAACCGTCGGATCACTGCTGAGCCCCATGTCGCATGTGCTGTTCGGGATGGTATTCTTCTGGCAATTCCCACACACCATGGCCATCGCATGGATTCATCGTCACGAGTACGCCGCGGGCAAGATCAGAGTCGCTACGGTCGTCGACCCAACGGGGCGATCGGCCGGCGGCTTGGCGGTTCTCGGCGCCGGCTGCCTTTTGCTGGTGAGCCTGATTCCACCGGTGTTCTCGTTGGTCGCGTGGCCCTTCGGCATCGTCGCCGGTATGGCAGGATTGACCGGCCAGATAGAGACTCCCCACTGCAATCATACAACAAACGTCTAGCAACCCGAATGGCAGACGCCCGGGTGAGAAGGTCGGCTTCACGAGCCAGTAGAGATCGCCCCAGTGGATCACCAGCATCCAAACGGCCCAGCCCCCGAGGAGGATCTTTCTCCGTTTCATTTCACGCGATAGGAGGCCCAGAAAGGGGATCAACAGATGCCCAAACAGCAACGCCACGCTGACCCAAGCCCAGGGCCCGTTCTGTCTGGCAAGATACCAGACGCTCTCTTCGGGGATATTCGCATACCAGATAATCAAGTACTGCGAGAAGGCCTTGTATCCCCAAAAGATGATGAATCCCAACAGCAATTTGCCCAACTCGTGGTAGTGCTCGACGGTAACTGATCGGACCAGCCGCCCGCCCGCCTGCAGCGTTATCGTCAGCAGGATCAGCGCGGCAAAAAAAGCCACGACCGCCCCGGCAAAGAAATAGAGCCCGTAGATCGTGCTGAACCAGGTCGGTTCCAACGACATCAGCCAATCGAAGGCGGCGAAGCTAACCGTGAGCCCGAACAGAACCAGCGCCGGGCCTGCCACCTTTTCCATCCGCCGCGTTAACGCCGGGTCTCCGGAGTCGTCTTGGCGGGTCGATTGGGCCAGGAAGAACCAGGCCGTTACGACCCATACCGCGAAGTAGGCCACCGCTCGGGCGGCAAAGAACGGCACGTTCAGGTAGGGCGTTTTCCACTGCAGGAGTGCATCTGACTCCACAAGAACCGGATCCGACCACGCGTACAACCCGGTTTGTCCGGCGAGCAACGGCACGAGGATCGGCAGAAACAAGACCGCCATGCAGACCGTGTTGGCGGCCAAGACCTCGGCCAGGCGCCGCACCGTGACACTCCAGCCGGCTTTGACCAAATGCTGAAGGAGGACAAAGAACAGTGCGCCGAGCGAGATGCTCAGGAAGAAGCAGAAACTGACCAAATACGAAGCCGAGAACCCGCGCAGTTGGTCGTCCTGCCGCCAACCCAGCACGCCCGCGATGGCCAGGGCGCTTAGCCCTACGACCGCCAGCAGCGTCGGAGCTACGGTCGGCAGGCCGGCAAGCGTGATCCGGTCCTTGTCGGTGCTAGTCGTTACTTGTGTCTGCATC
>JBDRTC010001126.1:0-5785 GCA_043824335.1 Planctomycetota bacterium
GATCGGTCGGAATCCCAGCTCGAAGGCCGGCGACTCGGGCTTGAGCGAAAAGTCGCCGCCGGCCGGGTCGACAAACAGAGGATCGGCGATGATCGAATGTTGGCCGAGGCCCTCCGCCTTCCACTCGGAAAACGACAGTCCCGCGAACGTGATCGGCTCCGCAAGTTCGTTAAAATACAGGTTGTAGTCCCAGAGGGTGTTGAAGTCCTTCCACTCCCTCCGAATCAGCGGGCCTTCCCTCCAAACGACGATGTTCCGGGCGAACACTTCACCCTTTGGGGGCTGCTTGATGTGGGGAAGATCGCCGAAGACGGTCAACTGGAACTCCTTCCCGTAGGCGAAGACGTTGTTCTGGATCACGTTCCCGTAGCAGTTGAAGTTGCTGCAATAGGGGCCGTGCAGGGCGTGATGAACAACGTTGTTTTCCACCAGAATCCCGCAACAGCCGTTGTCCAGACAGATCCCATGGCCGGGGCAGTGGTGGACGTAGTTGTTCCGAATGACCGTGCCGGGCGAGGTGCCCAACGCGTAGATTGCCGCGTGCGATCCCAGCACGCCCGTCCCCAAATGGTGAACGTGATTGAACTCGACGAGATTGTCCCGGGCCCGCTGCAAGGGGAAGTACGACCACCGCCATCCAACGGAGACGGCCCACTGAAAGGGCCCCGACATCTCGTTGTGGCTCACGGTGTTGCCGCTCGATTGTCCGATCCAAACCGCCGGCGGGCCGAGGTACACGTGGGCCCCATCGAGAAAGCGGTTGTCGGAGATGACCGTTCGGCATGTCTCCTCCACGTCTTTCTCGCAATCCTCCGGCTCGCCGATCTTGACGCCGCCCGCCCCGAGGTCGCGCATCAGGTTCCCCGCGATCGTATTGTCCTTGCAGCCTCGTCTCAGCTCGATGCCCCAGGCGCCCAGGTGGGCCCACTGGCACCCCTCGAACCGGCAGCGGTGCGCCCCGTTAGCATAGACGGCGGCCGGCGCGGGCAACTCGCCCTGGGGCCATGCGTATCCCTCCTTGGGAAACGGCCAACTGGTGTGGGAGAACGTTAAGCCGCGAAGTGTAACGTCTCGGACAAACCTGCCGCCGGCGACGTCCCCCTCGAACCGGACGAGTTGCTCCGTCCTGGGCGCCACGACTTCTATCCGGGTCATATCCTCTTCGGGCAGCGGGTGGTAATAGAGCACGCCCTGTTTGCGGTTCAAATACCAGGTGCCGGGCGCGTCGATCCCCTCGAACACGTTGTCGACGTAATAGCCCTTCGACCACGTGAGCGGCCGCCAGCTTCCGCCGGTGAAGAGCACGACGTGGTTCTCGTCGTCCAATCGCTGGACGCGAAGCCGGGCCTCCATCCAGAACTGGAGCACGACGACCTCGATATCGTCGATGTTGGTCCAGCTTGGGCACAGATCGCCGGGCCGGTACTGAAACGCCCGCTTGGGAAGCTCCCCTGGGTCTTCGGTCGCCTCGGCCATCCAGCCCGTCGTATCGAGCGGAGGGAGATTGGCCAGCGTCAACGTGCCCTCCTTGGGAAACCGAGACCGATGGCGCCGCTTGCCGTCGACGAACAACTGGCGGAAGTTCCACGCGCCCGACTTCACCTCGGCAAGCTCGACCTTCCACAAGGGACCGTCGGCCTTCTCCCATCCGGAGATGGTTCTCCCGCCGCTCAGAACGGCCCGCTCCCCCGGATAGGACTCGTAGACCACGGGGCTTGCCTCCGTCCCGGAATCCTCGGGCCGCAAGACAAACAGTTCCTGGCGGCGATGCGTTCCGCCGCGAAGCTGCACCACGAGTGGCCGCTGGGAGGCGCTCGTCTCGCGGAGCTTGCGCACCGCTTCCCGCGCCCGTTCGAGCGTGGCAAACGGCCCGTCGGTCCCGCCGGCGTTGGCCTCCGCCAAGGTGCCCGACCATGCGTCGTTTCCATCGACGGCCACGTAGAAGTCGGCCCGAGTCGCAGGCGCGACGGCCTCTTGTGCAAGGGAAGCAGCGGCGCCCACGAGGAGCAACAACACAACGCTTGGCGCGGCGGCATCACGGGAGGTGCGGCAAGCGGCCTGTGGACGTGAGTTGGCAGTCATGGCGGATCCTCCGTTGGCTCGGCGGTTTGGATGCGGAACACATGGACCTCGAACGGCTCGTAGACGATCTCCAGCGACCGCGCGCCCGGCTCGACGCCCCACGCGGGCTGGTTCTCAAACATCCGCTCCACGGACGCAAGCGGCTTGGAGAAGCGCAGCGTGCAGTCGAGCACCGTGGCGTCGACGTTGGCGGTCAAAAGCACGTATCCACCCTCGGGGTGCGGCTTCAAAAGACAACGAATCGGGCATTCGCTGTGGCTTAGGTCGGGAAGCACGCTGTACTTCAACTCGCTGTCGTCTACCGTCGGGGAGAGCACCACCGGCGCAAGCGCGTGCAATTCCTCGTTCACGGCCGTGGCCATGGTCCAAAGCGCCCGTGACTGGACCAATTGGACGGGCGTGGCCGGCGTGGGGTGCGTGTAGCCCGGCTTGCGCGGGTTTGGCACGTAGGCCACCTTGGGGTTGGGCGACATGCCGATCACGTTTCCGTCGCGGCAGACGTAGGTGTCCCAGGTGAAATAGATGATCCCGGTCGCGCCGTGGATGATGCCCGTGTACACGCAGGCGCGGAGCTGGGCCGGCGTGGGAAAGCGGAACGGAAAGGCCCCCCGGCCCGGCTGCTCGAACGCGCCCACGATCAGCCAGACCGGCTTCTTCTGGTCGTTGGCCTTAACCGCCAGCGCAACGGGCGGACCGATCGCGCCGACCGATTCGGTGGCGCCGCTGTGCTTGATCGGGTAGTTGTCGTGGCAGGCGAGGTCGCCGGCCGTGTTCCAGCGGATCCACCACTCGGTCGCCGGCGGCGTGATCCAGGGAACATCGTTGATAAACACGGGCAACTCGGGCGCGACGGCGTGAACCTGCTGGCGGTAAGCCACGAAGGCGTCGAATTGGCCTTGCATGTCCTTGCCCCAGAAGCTTCCCGTCGGCTCATCGTGCCATACGTTGCCCAATAGCGAGGGATGCCCTTTGACCTCCCCAAGGAGCGTTTGCTCGATCTCGCCCATGTGAACCACTTGCAGGTTATGCTCCTCCGCCGAAGCAAGTGTCTCTTTGAGGTTGCGCGACCAGGGCCAGATCGTGTTCATGCCTGCTTCGGCGACGACGTTCAAGTCGTAGTCCGTCCCCCATATGTCGCCCATGGGAATCCCCCAGATGCCGATTTGGAAGAACGAACGGCCCGGATCGTGGGACACAAGGAGACGGCCGTTCTTGTCGGTGTGAGGCGTCCCGCCGCGATAGATCGTTTGAACGGCGGCCCGCCCCGGGTCGGGCTCAGCCGACGGGTCCTCGAGCACGACCTCGACGCGAACGTCGTCGATTCGCCAGTCCAAGGTTCCGGCCGATGAGAGCGTCAGCCGGTTCACGCGCGGCAGTCTCTTGTTGTTCGCTCCCTGCCAAACGGTCTTTCCGTCCTGGCTGAGCGTCACCTGGCCGGCGCTCGGGTCGAAGCGGATCGCGACCTGCTGCCAGGCGGTGCCGCCACGAAGGGAGGCGCCCTTGGTGCCCACGGTCTTGCCGTCGTAGAACCCGCTGGTGCCGAAATATCCGGGATTGGGGCTGCAGGCGATCGTGTAGCCCCTCTTTCGGTCGACGTCTTCCAGCGTGAGGTGAAAGAGGTAGCTGCTGGTGCTCGCGTCGGTCTGCCGAAGGCGAAAGGTGGCTTCGACCGGCTCCTTCCATCGCGTGTTGCCGAGGTCGAGACGGATCGTCGTCTTACCCTCGCGGCCGAAGCGCAGCTCGCCCTCTTCCACACGTGCGCTGCCCTCCTCCACGACCCACGACGGATTGGCGGCCAGTTCGCCGTCGTCGAAGGAATCCGTGAGGATCACCTCGGCCGAAACGTGGCCCGCCAGCAGCCAGGCCGGCACGATCAAGATGCTCAGCAGACCAAACGGCCGTTGGACGTATCGCATAGGATTGCTCCGGGATTTCCATCCATCATTCCTGGTACTCTGCCGCCTGCATTTTCTTTTCGTAGTAGGCTACGATCGCGTCGCGGTGGCGGAGATCGTTGGGAGGGACGTTGGGCCGGTTTGGGGGCTCTTGCCCCGCAAGGGCCGTCCGAGACATGGCCAGCGTGCCTGCCCCGAGGCCGATCGACTGGAGGAAGCGACGCCGATTACACTGCGTGGTCATACGGCTACTCCTACTGGCCGGGTTCATTTCAGCACGATGTACTCGCCCGGCTTGAGCGTGAGGGTTGTGTCGGGCAGTTCGAGGCCGGGAAGGTCGATCGCCTGCTTGAGCGTGGTGGCGACCGGTTGGTCCGTGGGATTGTTGACCGAGACGTGCCAGCGGTCGGGCTCCTGGCCGACTTTGGTCACCTGGATGAACAGGTCCCGGCCTTCCGGTCCGGCGATCACGGGATGCCCGGCCACCACGTGGGTCGTTTCAGCCCGGTCGACGTAGAGAGGAACGTAGGCGCTGCCCTCGAGATCCGTCCCCAGGGCCCGGTAGCGATTCTCGCCGGCGCCGTAGTCGCCTTTGACGTATCCCGATTTCTGAAACAGCCCGGCCGACCAGCGGGGATTGAGGCCGACGATGCGGCAGGGGAGAGTGAGGTCGAGCCGCTGGGCCGGCTTGGGGACGGCGATTTCCACGGCGAAATCGGCGTCCGGGCTTAGCTCAACCAGCCCGGGACCGTCGAGCCGCGCGCCGCGGAGGATCTTCAGGCCGTCGGGGGCTTCGACGTATTCGACGTAGCGTTTGAGGTCTTCGGCGCTACTGATTTCCACGTTCACGGGAAAGCCGATCGCGGCGACTTCAAAGGTGAACGTCTCTCCCTTCTTGACCTCCTCGCCCTCAAGGCCCGCTTCAAAGAAGACGTACGGCGCCCGGTTGACCAGCCGGAACGGCTCCCCGCGATTGATGAGCACGTTGCTGTTGGAGACCTGCGTGTTGAAGTATCCGAACCAGTCGCCGCGGTCGAGGGCGAAGCTCTCCGCCTTTCCGGGCTGGGAGAGGTCGAAGGTTTCGAGCTTCCCGCCGGCGGAGAGGACGAGGGTGGCGCTTTTGTCGCCGGAAAAATATCCCAGCCCGAGCGACTTGATCTTCATGTCCTGCTTGAAGAGGATCTGGTTCTGAAACAGGCTGGCGTTGGTGCCCATGCGGACGCCCGGGGCGGCCCAGCCGGTTTGCGGAACGCCGACGGTTGCCGGCACGTACTCCCGGTAACGCTGGACGTAGTCGAACAACCGGGAAGGACCGCGGATCGGCCCGTACGTGTGCCACGGGTTGACGACGCGCTCGATCCGCTCGTCAAAGACTTCCCGCCGGGGGCTTTTGACCGCGACGGCCCCTTCGTCGGAAAACTCCAAAAGCGGGGTCTGGTTGAAGCGGCTTCCGTCCTCCTTGCCTTGGTCGGAGTCGAGCACGGGGATCGTGGTCTGATGGCCGGTGAGCGGGAGCGACGCCAGGGGCCCGCCGTCCCAGGTGTCGCCGGCCACGTCGGCAGGCAGCGAGGGATGGCGGATCGACGGGTAGTTGAACGGCCCGTGCGTGAGACCCATGGGACCGTCGTTCACGTGGTCCGAGCAGTAGACGGGGGCCAGGGCGCCGTCCTTCCAGCAGCGTCGGGCAAAGCTGACCGCCCGGTTTCCCGCCACGTCTTCGGCCACGAGCACCAGGTTTTTCTGGATCGTGCCGTCGAGGACCAGGATCTGTTGGAACTCGTTGGCTCCACCCGGCAGGAAGCGGCGAA
>JBDRTC010001127.1:0-2373 GCA_043824335.1 Planctomycetota bacterium
CTGGGGCAAAGCGCAGCGGTGCCCCGGTTCGTGACGCCCTGGGGCTTCGCTACGCTCAGCCGCCAGCCACCCACAATTTCAAATGTCACGAGGTACTATTCACATTCCGCACAACATCCGCCACAATGCGTTCCCCGGCGATCGTAGGAGATAGGAGCCGGAACCGCCTTCGGATTCCCCACTTGCACTGCGCCGAGGAGAACCCCATGACAGGACGAGCCGCTACCGAGTACCGCTACGAAAAGCTGACCTGGCCCGAGATCACCGAGGCAATCGAGCTGGGAAAGGTCTGCGTGGTGCCCTGCGGGGCAACCGAGCAGCACGGGCATCACCTCCCCTTGGACGTCGACACCGTCTGCCCCACCCGCATCGCCTGCGGCGCGGGCGAACAGGTGCCCGACAAAATGCTCGTGCTCCCCCCGGTCAGCTACGGCTACACGGGCCACGTCATGGATTTCCCCGGCACGATCAACATCCACTTCGAGCACTTCATCCACCAGGTGCTCGACGTGGCCAAGTCGCTCGCCTACCACGGCTTCAAAAAGATCATCCTCCTAAACGGGCACGGCTCGAACATGCCCAATCTCGACCTGGTCGCCCGCCGCGCGAACCTCGAGACAGACGCCGAGTGCATCCTCTGCGGATGGTGGAACCTGCTCACGGTCGACAAGGAGTTTCTGCCCAACTGGCGCCAGAGCAAGTTCCCCGGCGGATGCGCCCACGCCTGCGAGCTGGAGACCTCGCTCTACCTCTACCTCGACGGCGACAACGTGCGCAAAGACAAGATCCAAAGCGGCGTGATCCGCTTCAACGACGAGGAGAGCCCCTTCAACTGGATCGACCTTTTCGCCCAGGGCCCGGCCACGGTCGTTTCCTGGACGAGCAGCTACAGCGACACGGGCGTGCTCGGCGACGCCGAGCTGGCCACCGAGGAAAAAGGCCGCCTCGTCTACGAAGAGGCCGTCAAGCAACTGGCCCGCATGATCACTTGGTTCAAAGACCGCCCCAAAGACCAACGCAAAGACCGCCACCCAACCCCGCCCACCATGCCCATGCCCTGGCGTCAGCGCGACCCCTCGTGACCACGCTTCCGGGTCGTTGCGCGCCCCGGCCCCGCCGAGCTTGGCTCGGTGGAAAGAGTGATTATGCACTAACAATCGCGGAGAACGTTAGGCCCGAGCGCGGTGGAACGCAGACCGCCGCGGGACGCTGGGGCATTCTTCCGATTGAGCAAGTCGACCTGAAGCAAGAGCTGTGGAAGCTGGAGTTTCGAGAGCATGATGTTTTCCTCCTGGTGAATCGGAGCGTGCCCGGGCTTGCCGAGAGAGTCCGGTCGGCCCCATCGTTCTTCGCCGTGGTGTATCCCGAGGTGGTCCGACAGGTTCTTTTGAAGGCGGTTATCGAAAATGCGGATGCCGATGCCCGAACATGAAGTGGCGAACAATGCGGGACTGTGGACATGGTTGACCCTTCTGTTCTTCGATGACGTATGCCCAGTACAGAATGGACAGCGAAAAGTCAAGAACGACTACTGCTACGTGTTCGAGCCGAAGATCGAGCCGGATGTCCTCTCGAAGGACCGGCCTCGCTTTGAGCAGACTGGCGACGAGAAGTACGTGACCAAGGCCCACCGACGTGGGAAGGTCGGATGGAATGTTGGGCGGCAAATCGAGGTGGCCCCGCATTACCGGCGACCACACATGGCCTTGGTTTGGACAGGAGGCTTCCGAACCTTCACCTCGTGCGAGGGTGGAAAGGGGCACAGCTTCCAACATGACACCATCGGCCTTGAACTCGAAGGCGATTACCGTGGATGACTGGTCGGGGGGCGAGGATAGAACCCTTTCGCTAGTCCTCGGTACGGGACCTGAACCGGACCCGGGGAATATCGAGGTTTCCGTTCGCCAGATTGCCCCTGCCGAGACGCCTCTGTCGGTCTCGTACGATCGGATCTACGGCTGGCATCGCGTCGGGCTGTGTAACGACGGCAATACCCAGGATTACTCCGAGGCGAGCAACGATCGTATCGAGCGGGTCGCCCTGACCCTGAAGAACCCCTCTACGTCGGCGAGTTCGGTTCGGCTGAACTTCGCCAAAGGATTGCCCGAGACCGGCGGCGTTTTCGGCATCACTGGGCTTTCCGCCGTCCTGCGGGACAGGGACGGCTATCCCTTGGGTATTCCCATCCAAATCTCTAAGAACTGGCACACGGAAGATTTGGGCCGCCATCGGGGTAAAGCTTCGTCCAACCCGTTAGCGCAGGGAATTGCCCAGGAGTAGGTTTACTCCGGCGAGGGGGGGCGATGGAAGGTGGGATGACGGGGGGCTGGAAAACAAGCCGGTGATCGGCAATGTCATGAGGTATCGGCGGCG